>CAYXQG010000073.1:0-8273 GCA_964467405.1 uncultured Acetatifactor sp.
ATCCAGATGCTGGTCACCCATACCATAAAGCAGTGTCTGTTTATTTTCTGCATCATTTACTACCTTAAGTGTCTGATCTTCATGAGTCATCTTCTGAAGAGCCTGGGAAATCTTATCAATATCAGCCTTATTCTTGGGCTTATATCTCATATATGTATAAGGCTTGGAAATCTCATACTGACCATATTTAATGGTAGTTGCCTTCGTAGATAAGCTATTTCCGGTTCTTGCCGCGCTGAGCTTAGCCAATGCGCCGATATCACCTGCATGAAGCTCGCTTACTTCGATAGGCTTATTGCCCTGAAGTACATAGATCTTACCGATCTTCTCCTCAATATCTTTATCTACATTATAAAGCAGATCATCTGTCTTCAAAACACCTGAATTCACCTTGATCAAGGAATACTTACCAATAAACGGATCTACGATGGTCTTCCAGATATAAGCGGATTTTGCCTTGGAGAAATCATAATCTGCATGATAAATATCATTGGTCTTCATATTAATGCCGGCTACTTCTCTGTTCTCGGGACTGGGAACATATTTAATGATATCATCAATCAAAGTATAAACGCCCTGCATCAGGGTAGAGGAACCCATGGTCATAGGAACGATACTGCCATCCCATACATTTGTACGGAGTGCGGAACGGATCTCTGCTTCGGAGAAGGTCTCGCCGCTGAAATATCTTTCCATAAAATCTTCACTTGTTTCTGCAACTGCTTCCATTAAGGTATCACGGCAGATCTGAAGATTTGCTTTATTATATTCAGGGATCTCACAATCCACAACTTCCTTACCAACCCAACGGTGAGCTGTCTCACTGATCACATTAACATAACCGACAAACTTCTCATTTTCACGAATAGGTAAGTGGAAGGGTGCCAACTTCTTGCCGAACAGATTGGTCATATCTTCTACAACCTGACGGAAGGAGGCGTTGTCCACGTCCATATTGGAAACATAAACGATTCTCGGAAGCTTATATTTCTCGCAAAGCTCCCATGCCTTGATCGTACCAACTTCAACACCGGCCTTACCGTTTACAACAATAATGGCAGCGCCTGCAGCGCTCATTGCCTCTTCTACTTCTCCCACGAAGTCAAAATAACCGGGGGTATCTAAAATATTGATCTTATAACCTTCCCACTCAATAGGGATTACGGATGTACTGATTGAAAACTGCCTTTTCTGCTCCTCTTTGCTATAGTCACTAAGTGTATTTCCGTCAGCCACTTTGCCTAATCTGGATGTAATACCTGATAAGTATGCCATTGACTCTGCCAAACTGGTCTTTCCACTGCCGCCATGGCCCAGTAAACACACGTTACGAATTTTGTCAGTTGTGTAAATATTCATATGTCTTCCTCCAAATATGATGTAGTTTTGGAACTTTGTACACACAAAATTGTAATAACTTTAGCCCCATGATGTTATTTTACTAAATAATCTCATATTTTACAAGTAAAATTGTTAAAATTGCACACATTTCTTTTAAATATTTTCACATCTCCAAAAATATCAAAAATAATATTGATTTTCACACGTTGAATTGATATAGTACAGATAATAATACAAGAATTTCCGTTGGAGGCAATTATGCACAAGCTACATATTGGTTTTATCGGCCTGGGCCTGATCGGAGGCTCCATTGCCAAGGCCTTAAAGAAAAATCAGCCCGATCTGCACATAACAGCATATGATGTAAACGAAAAAACTCTGCACAGTGCTGTAGAGGAAGGCATCGTAAATGAGGCAGTAAGCTCCATTGATGAACACTTTTCAGACTGTGATTATATCTTCTTATGTGCTCCTGTTCAAAAAAATGATGCCAATCTTCTGGCTGTGAAAGAGATCTTATCTAAGGATTGTATCCTTACGGATGTAGGTAGTGTGAAAACAAATATCCATGAGCATATCAGGGCTGCGGGACTGGAAAAGAATTTTATCGGAGGTCATCCCATGGCCGGCAGCGAAAGATACGGTTATCAAAATTCCAAGGCCTCTCTTTTGGAAAATGCCTATTATATTCTGACCCCCACTCAGGATACCCCTGCAGATAAACTAAATGCCTACAGGGAACTGGTTCAGTCAACCGGTGCAATTCCCCTGATTTTAGATTATAAGCAGCATGATTATGTTACTGCGGCCATCAGCCATCTTCCCCATGTGATCGCAGCCTCACTGGTCAATCTGGTACATGACTCAGATTCAAAGGACGGTATTATGAAAATGGTTGCTGCAGGAGGCTTTAAAGATATTACACGCATTGCCTCTTCTTCTGCACAAATGTGGCAGCAGATCTGCCTGACCAATAACGACAATATATCCGTTCTTTTAAACGACTATATTGTTTCCTTAAACAGGATCAAAAAGGACTTGGATGACCATGCCGAAAAAGAGCTTTATGAGCTTTTTGAGGATGCCAGGATCTATCGCGATTCCTTTATCAATGCCTCCAGCGGCCCCATAAAGCGTTCTTATTCTCTTACTGTAGATATTGCCGATCAGGCCGGATCCTTAGCTACTATCACCACCATTTTAGCGGTTAATGGTGTGAATATTAAAAATATCGGTATCACACACAACCGAGAGCAGGAATATGGTTCTTTACACCTGGAATTTTATGACGAGGCTTCCATGGAAAAATCCAAGGAGCTGTTAACACAGAGAAGCTATCTGATATACGAAAAAAAGCTGTAGATCATTTCTACAGCTTTTTTATACAACACATATGTCCTGTTACCGATTTACTTTCTCTGTGAATGGATCAGCATAGCATCTCCAAAAGAGAAGAATCTGTATTTTTCTTTTATTGCTTCCTCATATGCAGCCAGAACATGCTCTCTTCCGGCCAAAGCAGACACCAACATCACTAAGGTGGATTCCGGCAAATGGAAATTAGTGATCAGGCAGTCCAAAATCTTAAACTGATAGCCCGGATAAATAAAAATCTCCGTATTATCACAGCCTGCATGGATCACTCCATCCGGTGTGGATGCACTTTCAACAGTACGGCAGCTGGTAGTACCTACACAAAATACTCTTCCGCCGTTTTTCTTGGTATCATTAATCATCTGTGCCGCCTCTTCTGACACCTGATAATATTCCGAATGCATATGATGATCCAGTATATTTTCCTCCTTTACAGGGCGGAATGTTCCAAGCCCCACATGAAGTGTCACATATGCAATTTTAACACCCTTTTTTTCAATGTCAGTAAGAAGCTGCGGCGTAAAATGCAGTCCTGCAGTGGGAGCTGCTGCAGAGCCTTCGTATTTCGCATATACAGTCTGATAACGATTCTTATCCTGCAGCTTATGGGTGATATAGGGCGGCAGCGGCATCTCTCCCAGACGATCCAGCACTTCTTCAAATATGCCCTCATATTCAAAGCGGATCAGACGGTTGCCCTCTTCAACTGTTTCAAGCACTTCTGCCTTTAATAATCCGTCACCGAATACCAACCGGTTTCCGGGTTTGCACTTTTTGCCGGGCTTTACAAGGGTCTCCCACACATCACCTTCGCGACGTTTTAAAAGAAGCACCTCCACATGTGCACCGGTTCCTTCCCTTTCTCCCAATAATCTGGCAGGAATGACCTTCGTATTATTTAATACCAGACAGTCCCCTTCCTGCAAATAATCTATAACATCACGGAAAATATGATGCTCTGTATGACCAGATTCCTTGTCTAATACCAGCAATCTTGAGGAGGAACGATCCTCCAGGGGATCCTGAGCGATCAATTCCTCCGGCAGGTCAAAATAAAAATCTGATTTTTTTAACTCAGTCATTAGATAGTTGCCTCTTCAATAAACGCTTTATAGCCACGATAGGTTTCATAAACATCTGCCTTGCTTGTAGCCTCCCACGGAGCATGCATATTCATGACAGCAACACCGCAGTCAATAACATTCATTCCGTAAAGTGCCAGAATATAAGCGATGGTACTGCCTCCTCCTACATCCACCTTACCAAGCTCAGCTGTCTGGAAATTGATATTTCTCTTCTCAAAAATAGATCTGATATGTGCGATATATTCTGCATTCGCATCATTAGAACCGCTCTTACCTCTTGCGCCGGTAAATTTATTTAATACCATACCCTGTCCCAGAAATGCAGAATTTTTCTTTTCAAAGCATGCTGCAAAGGTAGGATCAAAGCCTGCAGATACATCTGAAGAAAGCATGCAGGAATGTGCAAGACATCTTCTCACATTCAGTTCACTGTATTCACCTGTCAGATTCAGCAATTCTGCTACACTGTTTTCAAAAAATCTGGACTGCATGCCTGTTGCGCCGACAGAACCGATTTCTTCCTTGTCAACAAGCAGACAGCAAATCGTTCTCTCTGCCTTTTCCACATCTAACATTGCCTGCATGGATGTATAAGCACATACTCTGTCATCCTGTCCGTAGCCAAGGATCATGCTTCTGTCAAAACCGGCCTCTCTGGCTTTTCCTGCAGGAACCACCTCTAATTCTGCAGAAAGGAAATCCTCCTCTTCTACATCATAAGAATTCTTCAGGATATCCAAAATACCCGCCTTAACTGCTTCCTTCGCAGGCTCCTTCTCTTCTGTACCATCCTTTTGAATCATCAGGGGTTTATTTCCTACAATAATATCCAGAGCCTCTCCCTCGATCACCTTTGCAGCAGGCTTATTTAACTGTTCTCCTGCCAGATGGACTAAAAGATCTGAAACAAAGAATACCGGATCCTCCGGATTTTCTCCTACATTCACCTCTACAGTGGTACCATCCTTTTTAACGATCACTCCATGAAGTGCCAAAGGCTGTGCAACCCACTGATATTTCTTGATACCGCCGTAATAATGTGTATCCAGATAAGCAAAGCCATTGTCTTCATATAACGGATTCTGTTTAATATCCATACGGGGACTGTCAATATGTGCTCCCAGGATATTCATACCCTCTGTCATTGGCTTACTGCCGATATGATACATGGCAATTGCCTTGTTCATACATACACTGTATACCTTATCTCCGGACTTTACGGATGCACCGTTTTTGATCAACGTATCCAGCTCCTTATAACCGGCAGCTTCGATCGTATTAACGATCACATCGATACATTCACGCTCCGTCTTACCGTTATCCAAAAAATTTCTGTATTCCGCATTGATCTTTTCCAGCTCAGCAAGCTGTGTCGAATCATATAACTCCCAGCTGTTTTTTCTTTCCATTTTATCCTCCATATCAGGGACAATTCAGCCATATTCATCCTAATATCCCGGAATATGGCTAAGCCCGTCTTAACTTCTTAATTCTACATTATATTTTTTATTTAACTGCTTTAAGATCTTCTTTACAAAGCCATCTACGGATTCCGTCGTAAAGGCCTCATCCTTTGGGGTAAATACAACGGTAAATGCCATACTCTTCTTATCAGCAGCAATCTGCTCACCTTCATAAATATCGAAAAGTCTGATACTTGTGATATACTTGCAGGCCTCCTTCATAGCTGACTCAATCTCGCCGCAGGTAATGCTCTTATCCATTACAACAGCCAAATCTCTCTGTTCTTCCGCAAACTTGGGAAGAGGTGTAAATACAGCCTTCTTACCATACCATTTTGACAAGGCCTGCAGATCGATCTCCATCAGATACATTGGAGTACGCAGATCACATTCATCAGCAATATCGTATGCAAGCTTACCAAAGTAACCGATTTCTTCTCCGTTACAGCTAATGCTTGCAGTCTGGAAAGGATGCAAGAAGGTATTCGTCATATTGGCATAAGTAAATTCAAGATGCAATACGTCAGCAACCTTTTGTGCAATTCCTTTCATGGTAAAGAAAGATTCCTTATTACCGAATGCAGCCACGCAAAGTGTCTGTCGTTCATCCGGATACTCTGTCAAAGGAAGATCCTTGGGAATGAATTTCTTCGCTATTTCAAACAATCTGCCTTCCAGATTACCCTTCTTCTGATTACGCACTACCGCATTGATCATGGAAGCTGCAAGAGTAGTTCTCATCAGAGACAATTCTTCACTGATAGGATTGATCAGACGGATCGCATGACGCTCTTTTGCATCTGCAGGCAGTTTTAATAAATCCAGATCAGATGGTGAGAAGAAAGAATAATGAATACATTCATGTGCTCCCACACCGCAAAGTGCCTTCTTTAAACGAAGCTCTGTCTTCTGTACTGTATTTTCACCGCCCATGGTAACCTGTGCAGATGGCATAAAGGAAGGAATAATATGTTCGTAGCCGTACATACGGATCACTTCCTCTGCTACATCCTGATAGCCTTCCATATCTTCACGATATGCAGGAATCTGTAAAGTCAGGGTATCGCCATCAATCTGAGGGCAGAAACATAAATTGGTCATGATACGAACAATATCTTCATTGGGAACAGTGATGCCAAGCACCGCATTTACCTTCGCAATGCTTACAGTCATTTCTCTGGGTTCTACACTGTTTCCTGTATTAACATCCACATGCAGTTTGGAAACTTTACCACATCCCAACTCTTCTATCAAATGAAGGGCTCTCTTCATTGCCATAACAGTTGAATACTCATCTACACCCTTTGCATAGCGTGCACTGGAATCAGAGGATTTACCGACTGCTCTGGAGGTTCTTCTGATATTGTCACGGGCAAATTTCGCTGATTCAAACAAAACATTGGCAGTTGTCTCTCTGATCTCGGAATTTAAGCCGCCCATAACGCCTGCCAAAGCAACCGGCTTCACACCGTCACAGATCAGCATATTTTCTGTTGTCAGGGTTAATTCCGTACCATCCAGAGTAACGATCTTCTCCCCATCCTTCGCACGGCGTACATTGATCGCATCTCCTTCTAAGGTAGCATAATCAAATGCATGCATGGGCTGTCCAAGCTCTTTCAATATATAATTTGTAATATCTACAACATTGGAAATTGATCCGATACCTACAAGAGCAAGTCTGCGCTTCATCCAGGCAGGAGACTCTGCAATCTTTACATCATGTACATAATGAGCACTGTATCTGTGGCAAAGCTCAGGACAATCCACCGTTACCTGAAAGCCCTCCAAAGTAGTCTCATCTTCTGTATAGCTCAAATCCGGAGCCTTAAATTCTTTTTCCAATACTGCAGCAACTTCTCTTGCAATACCTACAATACTCTGACAATCAGGACGGTTCGCAGTAATGGCAATATCAAAGATCCAGTCATCCAGACCAAGAATGGGCTTTACATCTGCACCTACAGGAGCATCCTCAGGAAGTACAAGCAAGCCGTTATAGCCTGCGCCCGGATACATATCTTCACTGACACCAAGCTCCACACCTGAGCAAAGCATACCATGGGATTCATATCCGCGAAGCTTTCCTTTACCGATGGTCATAACGCCTTCTATGGTTTTGTGATCCTTTGCAGTTGCATATACAGTTGCACCAACCAATGCTGCGGGGAATTTACCGCCTGCTGCTACATTATCGGCACCGCAGCAGATCTGGAATGTTCCGTGCTCACCGCAATCTACCTTACATACATGCAAATGAGTATCAGGAATAGGTTCACACTCTAAGACATAACCAACTACTACCTTACTGATATCTTTTCCAACTTCATATAACTCTTCTACTTCAAATCCACAGGAAAACAGCTTTTCTTCTAATTCCTGAGGTGTGATATCAATATCCACATAATCCTTTAACCAACTTAATGGTGTTAACATATCTATTACCCAACCTTTCCTTATTTATCGTTCAACTGATTTAAAACCTTAATATCAGACTCAAACAACATCTTAATATTGTTAATACCGTATTTTAACATGGCAATACGCTCAATGCCGATACCGAAAGCCAGACCACTGTATTCTGCAGGATCTACATTACAATTTTCCAATACCTTATTATTGACGATACCTGCACCGAGGATCTCTATCCAGCCGGTACCCTTACAAAGCTTACAGCCCTTACCGCCGCATTCAAAGCAGCTGCAGTCAACTTCTACGGAAGGCTCTGTAAAAGGGAAATAGGAAGGACGAAGTCTGGTCTTGGTACCTTCCCCGAAAATCTTGCTTACGAATACATCCAGCATACCCTGAAGATCACATAAAGTAATGCCCTTGTCTACTACCAGACCCTCCATCTGGGAAAACATTGGAGAATGGGTTGCATCATCATCGGAACGGAAAACCTTACCGGGAGATAAGATCTTGATCGGCGGCTTCTTGCTTTCCATTACATGGATCTGACCTGCCGAGGTCTGGGTTCTTAATAAGAACTCCGGTGACAGATAGAAAG
>CAYXQG010000074.1:0-8161 GCA_964467405.1 uncultured Acetatifactor sp.
GGGCAAGTGTCACTGTAGCCGGCCATCTTCCTTTTTCCTCCAGATAGGTATCAAATTCATCCGTCAGCATTCTCTGGAAGGACGAGGTTCGGTACATAGGATAACATACCGCCACCGCAAGCAGCAGTATATTACCGATGAGCAGACACATGATCATCCACTTTTTATTCATTATTTTTTTCAAAATCAATGTGAGCATCTTCTCTCCCCGCCTAATTTTCTATAATAATTTTGGTGCCTTCTTCAAGTCCGTCAAATACCCAGTAATAATCTGCATTCTGTCCGCCCGGAAGAAATTGTCTTTTTTCCAATGTATTGTCATCATGCAATACGGTAACGTAATATCTGCCATCCGTCTTCGTCACCGCATTAAAGGGGATCAGCAGCACATTCCTCATCACATTTCTCTCAGTGGTCAGCACATAAGGCGCTTTACCCATCAGATCCTCTATGTGATAGTCACCATCCACCATTGCTGTTTGGATTTCCCAATTATCCTTTAATACCTTTCCGGAGGCACTGACTACCTTCACCGTATAAATATCCGTGCCACCCCAGCCGCCTGCCGTCAGCTCCAGCTCTTTGCCGTAGCCATAACGCCAGATGTCATCCGGTATTTCCAGGAAAATATTATCCGCAGCAGAGATCCAACAGATCACATCACCGTTTTTAAGCTCCGTTCCTCTTCGCATATTATTTACATTCAGTAAAAAGCCTGATTCCGGTGCCAAAATTTCCCTGGTGGAAGCGATTCTTTCAAGTTCCCTTATCTGCTTTTGCAGACTCTCTATCTGCTTTTCATAATTTTCCTTCGCTCTTTCAAAATCAATCTCAGCCTGCGCTATCTTGATACGGTCGATTTTGGCGGGCAATTCATATACACTGATTTTTGCCGTTGCCTCCTCCTGTTTCTTCAGATAGGCTGTTGTTTCCTTCTCATAAGCTTCCTCTGTCCGTTTCAGTTTCAGCTTAAGCTCTTCCAGGTCAAGGTCACTGGTTTCCACCAATACAGATGCTAATACATCTCCCTTTTCCACATACTCACCTTTGATGGCATACATTTCCACTAACTGCATGCTTCCGGTTTCAAATTCTGCCTTCACCTGGGTCGCTTCTATCCTGGTCAGTTCCGCCTTTATTCCGTTATGGGGCGAGGAAAAAGTACCATATTCCAGCGTATATACCTCATATCCGTTCCAGCTTCCGTCCTCTGATGCAGTACTTTGAGGTTCCAATGCTGACAGATCCAGATACTGTGATACATCTCTTTTTTCTGTCAGATCGGTACCGGCATCCGTAAAGATGCCTCCCGAAGCACAGCCTCCCAGTCCAAGTACAAGGGCCGGCAAAAGAAGCATACCGATTCTTTTTTTCTTATATCCCGTCTTACTCAATGTATACCTCATCTCCTTCCGCCAAACCGCTAAGCACTTCATAGTTCATAGTATCATAAAGACCGGTCTCCACATATACCTTTTCCCTGCCGCCGTTACGCTTCACATAACAATAGGAGCCTGCCGCATCTCTTTGCAATGCAAGATAGGGAACAATCAGCACATTCTCCTTGGACCGGTTGACCACTACCACAACTACAGGCTGACCAAATTCCAGCGCCTCCTCTGTCAGAATCTCATAATTTGCATATGCCGTCTGCCCCTTGGCAGTCATTTCATTATAAAGGGCTGCATCCATGGGAATGTGCTCCAGCTCATACTCCCTGCCGTCAATGAAGGCATATACTCTCTCTGCTCTTGAGATCACATTGTTGCTGACATAATCACTTGCTGCTATGTATCTGTCTGTATCCGCAAGCGCCACATAAGCACTCTGTGCATCCACCCATGTGCCACCTGCCATGGAACGCAGCTGCACGATCACACCGTCAAAGGGTGCCGTGATCTCATTGCCCTTTAACTCCCTTGCAGCTTCTGCAAGCAGTTTCTGATAATAGGGCAGTTCCAATTCATATTCTTCCGTAAGCTGCTGCATTTCCAGCTGCTTATATTCAATATCCCCTGTCTGACGTCCGATTTCCTTGCAGGTAGCTGTATACTTGGCGGACATATATTCCATATCTTCCAAATACAGATAGTTGATCTCTCTTTGGATCGTCAAAATCTCTTCCTCGTTTTTTAAGGTAGCCATCCTGTATTCGTACTGCTTTGTCAGCTCGTCCACTTTTTCCTGCAGGCTGTTCACCTTTTCCCGGATCTGTTCTGTATCCTTTCTGGCAAGCACCTGACCCTTCTTTACTTCTTCTCCCATGCTGACACAATATTCCAGAAAATAACCGTCCTTTTCAAAATATAATTCCTCTACATAAGGAGAAACAATACCATCATATAAATCTCTTTTAATGACATCACCGTAACCCACTCGGGACACCTGCTCCTGTGTGGCAGGATTGCTGTTAACCATTGCCACCTGATTTACAACAATCTCCTGCTTACCGTTCCCGCTGCAGCCTGTCAGACCGACTGTAAAAAGCAATACGCCGACATAAAGTACGTTTCTGCCTGTTTTCCTCATTTTTTTCATCCTGCTGCTCCTACTTCAAAATGACTCTGTCACCTTCATCCAGACCGCTGAGAATCTCCACTACGTCCTCTCCCCACAGTCCTACTTCCACAAACTGCATACGTCGCACATTGTCTTCATCTAACGTATATACATAATACTCCTCACCGGAGCTGTGGATTGCCTTTTGTGCCAGACACAATACACCCTGCTTTTCTTCCAGAGTAAGCGCCAGCTTGCCGTTCTCCACGTTTTTCGGATCATAATCCTCATCTAACAGTCTGAAATAAAATTCTTCTCCCCACTGTTCCCTGTTTGCCGCCACTACCGTATAATCCGTACGGTTTTTACCAAGGCCGCAGGTGATGGTATACTCCCTGTCATCCTCCACATAGGGAATGGCTTCTGTTTCCGTGCATGTAAACAGCTTGCTGTCCGGTTCATAAACCCGGATGACACATTCATCCTTCTTTGCCAGACTTCCCTCCAGATTGGACTTCACATAACCGACTGTACCATCCATGGGCGAAAGCAGCTGACCGCATTCCACATACTCCGTACATTCCTCCAGCCGCCTTCTTTCAAAATAAACCGTATCCTCTTTATCCTGAATACGCTTTGCATAAGACTCTGTAATGGATTGCTTCTGTTCCTCTAAAGCCTCCTTATCCTCCCGGGTCCTCTCTGTATAAGAATATAAAATATCTGCCTGTTCCAGCTCAAAATCCCTTTTCTCGATCAAATGCTTTAAGTGCAGCTCATCCAATGCCAGCTGATGCTCCAACTCACTTTGCTCCTTCTTTGCCGCCTCCACGTTGACGCTTGCCAGCACATCGCCCTTTTTCACCTGATCTCCGGACTCTACATAGACATTTGTAATGATCTCTTCCTCTATTTTAAAGCTCAGATCCACCTCTTTCGTCTGTCGGAAGCTGCATTTCAGAGTCATGACCTTGGTCACCGTTCCCAGAGCAGCTCTGGTCAGATCATAATTCACATTTCTGACTGTTGTGGTCTGAAGCTCCACCTCCTTATTCACTTCCTCCTGCTGCCCGCATCCGGTAAAAGACAAACAAAAAAGGAGTGCAAGAAAGGTATATTTTCTCCAATGCACATTGCGATTAGTCATCTTCGTTCTCCTTTTCTAATAATATATTCTTCCTTCCTCTAAAACACATGCTCTACCGTGATGAACCTCTAACAGCGTAACGGCACAATTTTTATGTACCCCTTCTCCCCAGAAATCTGCCAGGGGTGTATTTCTCACATTGGCCAAAACAGCCTTTAATGCACAGCCATGTGTGGATATCAGAATGGTTTTTTCTTCATACTCCGGATTATGTATCAATTCCTCAAAAAAAGCTCCCGTTCTTTCCATCACTTCTGTTAAGGATTCCCCTCCGGGAGGTGTCACATAACATTCCGGCTTTTTAAAAAAGAACAGAAAATCCTTGTCCGGTATTGTATAATTATCCTCTTTGCTGCAAAGTCCCTCATAGTCTCCGAAGCCTATTTCCATCAGTCTCTTTTCCTCGATCAGAGGAATCTCCCTTTCGCCTCTGATGATCTGTGCTGTTTCCTTTGCCCGCTTCAGGGGGGACGTAAAGATCAGATCGAAATCTACGTCCTCTAACCCCTCTTTCGTTTTTCTTGCAAGCTTTCTGCCGTATTCATTCAGCTCTATATCACTATGCCCCTGCAGACAATATTTTCTGTTCTGGTCCGTTTCTCCGTGTCGGATCAAATAAATCTTCATACGCTTATTCTCCGCCCTCTGTCTGTTTCCTATCCTCTAACCATCTCAATGCCGTATATGCGTATGCTGCACTTCCGCGATATAGTACGGTATCATCAAAGCGGACCTTAGGGTTGTGCTGACTGTATAAATATCCTTCCTGACTGTTTCCTGCCGTAATAAACATACTTATAACAGGTACTTCATGGCTGACAAATGCAAAGTCCTCGCTGCCGCCTGCAGGCTTATCCATACCGATCTTCACCATACTTACGGCATCCTTTTTAAAAAGCTCCTCCATATATTCCATGGCGCATCCTGCAAGTGCTTTATCGATCATCATACATGGGCAATGATCATAAAATTCCACCTGTGCTTCACATCTGTATGCCCCTGCAACACCTTCAGAAATTTCTTTCATACGCTGCTTGATCTGTTCAGCAATTCTGCCCTCCGGATCAATGGTCCGAATGGTTCCCCACATATCTGCAGTATCCGGGATTACATTGGAGGTCTTACCTGCCTCGAAATGGCCGGTCGTAAATACACCAAAGTCACCGCCTGCCAGCTCACGGCTGTTGATCTCCTGCAGTGCAATATGGACATGTGCCGCTGCAGTGATCGGATCGATCGATTCGTGAGGAGTGGATCCGTGTCCTCCCTTTCCCTTTATCCGGATATGATACTGTTCGCAGGATGCCATGGAAATACCGCCTCCGGGTATTAAAATAAGTCCGGAAGGCATGGGGATTCCTGCAAGTACATGTATCATCATTGCAGCATCCACGTCCGGATTCTTTAATACACCTGCACGGATCATATCCAAAGAGCCTTGAAAGATCTCCTCCGCCGGCTGAAATACCAGCTTTACCGTTCCGCAGATTTCGTCCTCATGCTCCTTTAACAGCTGCGCGGCTCCAAGAAGCATGGCAGTATGCATGTCATGTCCGCAGCCATGCATCCTTCCCTCCGTCAGGCTGCAATAATCGACTTCAGCTTCCTCCTTTAACGGTAAGGCATCCATATCCGCCCGCAGCAATATGGTTCTGCCCGGCTTTTTGCCGCCTGCCAAGGCTACCAGGCCTGCTTTTCCGCACTCTGACGGCTCATACCCCATTGCTGTCAGTTCTTTCCTTACTAATTCCTTTGTATAGGTCAGATCAAATCCTACCTCCGGATGTGCATGCAGATCACGGCGGATCTGCTGCAAATGCTCCTGTATACCGGCTGACTCTTCCCATAATTTCTCTGCCTTCATCTTATCAACTCCTATTCTGCCAATATTGCCTTCCTGTGACATTTTTCAATGCATGATTCAATCATAATATTGCCCCGGGACAGACAAAAAATACATGCCTTACAATATGATCAATTCCTTGGGACTATGGGTCAGATTGTCAAATCCATTTTCGGTAATCACTACCATATCCTCTATTCTGACACCGAAGCGGTGTTTTAAATAAATACCCGGCTCCACTGTCATCACAATGCCCGGCACCAGAGTATCCGTACATTTTTCATTAAATCTCGGATTCTCGTGTACATCAATGCCTACACTGTGTCCCAATCCGTGGGAGAAGCAGCCTTCATATCCCTGTGCATAAATATAATTCCTTGCAGCTGCATCCACCTCTCTGCAAACTGCACCGGCAGCGATCTTATCAAAGGCTCTCTTCTGTGCCTCTTTTACGATTTCATATACCTTACGCTGTTCCTCTGTCACGCTTCCTATTGCCACGGTTCTGGTCATATCCGCAAAATATCCGTTTATTTGGGAACCGAAGTCCATGGTAACAAAATCACCCTTCTGAAGCACCCTGTTAGTTGCAAAGCCATGGGGCAGGGAGCTGTTTGGTCCGGAAGCCACAATATGATTATATCCCCTGTCATCTCCGCCCAGCTTCTCCATGGTATAGCCCAGCTCTCTTGCTACATCCAGCTCTGTAATGCCGGGACGGATCACATCCAGTATATGGGTAAATGCCTGATCTGTAATATCCTGTGCTCTGCGATGCCAGCTGATTTCCTCCTCATCCTTGCACCTACGGATCTCATCCATAATGGCAGACAGCTGTCCTCCGTCGTCCAGCTCGATTCCTTCCAGGCCCTCTTTGAACATTCTGCCCTCTTCTATTGTCATGGAACCTGCTGCCACAGAAGCTTTACCGATTCCTTTGGCAGTCAGCATTTCCGATATCTGCTTTAAGATATTCTTCTCTTCAATAACAGTACAATCCTTAACCTTTGCCTCTGCTTCCTCCAAATATCTGAAATCTATGATCAGCCACGCCTGATCCTGTGTTACCAATACAGTTCCTGCTGAGGACTTCATACCGGTCAGATATCTGCGGTTGGAGCCATCTCGGATGATCGCTGCCTCTATATGTCCCTTCATTGCTTCCTGTAATCTTATGATCCTGTTCATAACCTGCTCCCTTCTGCCTAGGGCAATCCAAAATCTTCGCTATACCCTTTTTATTTACCACATTCATTTTATTTTACCACTTTAGTGCCCTACAAACAAGCCATATTCCCCGGCACAGGTTTGTTTCTTTCCGCTGCCCTTACTTGACAAAGGAAATAGACCTACAGTAATATACTTATAAAGGCAATGCTGCCATAATCCATCCTACAGACGAGGTATACACCTATGTATTCAGAATATATTCAGCCGTTAGAGGCAAATTATCATACCCACACTCCCCGCTGCGGCCATGCCAAAGGCAGTGAACGCAGCTATATAGAGCAGGCGATTGCAGGGGGTATCAGGACACTGGGCTTTTCTGACCATGTTCCCTATTTATTTCCCGGAGATTACTATTCTACTTTTCGCATGAAGATCGCCGAAACAGAAGGTTATGTGGAAACCCTCATGGCACTGAAAGAGGAATACAAGGAACAGATCCATATCCTGATCGGCTATGAAATGGAATACTATCCCGCCTTTTTTAAAGATACCCTGCGATTTCTGACAAATTATCCCTTGGATTATCTGATCCTGGGACAGCACTGTCTGGAAAATGAAATATCCGGTATTTATTCCAGCCATGCTACAGATCAGGAGACGATTCTGGAATTGTATGTGGATCAGGTGATCGAAGGCTTACAAACCGGTGTCTTCTCCTACCTTGCCCACCCCGACATGATCAAATTTACCGGAGCACCTGCTGTTTACGAGAAGCATTGCCTCCGTCTGTGCAAGGCAGCAAAGGCTATGGATATTCCCTTAGAGATCAATATGCTGGGATTGATGGAAGGACGCAATTATCCGTCTGAACGCTTTTTTTCCATTGCATCCTCAGTACAAAATAAAATCATCTTAGGCTGTGATGCCCATGATCCCAAGGTTCTTTCTGACAGGAGCCTGGTGGGGCAGGCATATGAGTTTGCCAAAAGCTGCGGCCTTAAAACCGACCAGAAGCTTACCCTTCGTAAGCCTCAGAATTATTTTTAATTTCCGCATCAAAAAACAATGCAGATGAGCTGTATGATACTCATCTGCATTGTTTGCTTAGGTAACGGGAAGCATTTCTAAACCTGCTTCTTCTATTCCTTTATTCTACGATTACAATACCATCTTCCTTTATGGTAATGGTCATATCATCCTTTACATATTCCAGGAATTCTTCTCCCAGACTATCCACAACGGGCATACTTACGTCATCCAGCCATACATCTGCCAAAACAGCACCGGCTGCTGCCAGAGAATCAATAGGCTCAGAAAAAAGCATGCAGGCAGGCTGTCTCTTCATAGAGCAGGCACAGTAAAGCACCAGACCACCTGTTGTGGAGCCAATGGTCCTGGGCAGACAAAGTGCCTTTCCGGCCATTTGCTTTCCGTAAAGATCCGGATTGTTCTGATCTCCGCAGGTTGCCTTTTTATCACCAAACTGCAATGCCTTCTGGAAG
>CAYXQG010000075.1:0-8140 GCA_964467405.1 uncultured Acetatifactor sp.
TTTTTATCCTGTACGGTCATACCGAATCCTACATCCTTCATACCCATCTCACGAAGCTTCTTTAAGGTCGTATAACCCCTGTTGTAACCATCCTCCAGGCCCCGGATCTCATTATTGGTCTGTTCCAGACCTTCAATGGAAATACGGATACCGATATTGGGAAACTCCTTGCACAGTGCAATGATCCGTTCCGTAAAAAAGCCATTGGTGGAAATAACGATACGATCACTTTTTTTATACAACTCGCGAACGATATCAGCAAGATCCGTACGGATAAACGGTTCTCCTCCCGTAATATTCGTAAAATACATTTTCGGCAGCTTGCGGATCGTTTCAATGGGAATCTCCTCCTCCGGCTTTGAAGGTGCCTTGTAACGATTGCACATGGAACAGCGTGCATTGCAGCGATATGTAACAATAACGGTTCCGTTTAATTTCTTTTGTGTCATTTCTTTCCTCACTTCACTCAGGATCCTTCCCTATGCTTTCCTTACGGCAGGATGCTGCTGTTTTCTCATAATACTTCTCTATCTGAGCAACATATTGATCCTGATCAAACATTTCTTTTGCTTTTTCTTTGGCGCAGCATGCCATATCATGATAGGCAATCTCAGAAAGCCTCATCAGCTTTCTGATGCATTCCTCCAATGCACCTGCACCTTTCCCTGCTTCGTAAATATATCCGTTTTTTTCTTCCTCCACAAGCTCCGGCAGACCGCCCATATCCGAAACGATCAGAGGCTTTCCCATTGCCATGGCTTCCATGGCACTGTAAGGACCATTTTCATACCATTCAGAAGGCAGCACCACGCAGAGACTGTTTCTTATATAATCTTCTAATTCTTTTCCCTGGCAAAAGCCCTTAAATTCCACATTCTGCATTTCCCGTGCATATTCCTTCAGTTCCTTTTCCATAGGACCCGTTCCCAGCACAAGCAGCCTGCAGCCCACTCTTTTGACTGCATCAAGCAGGGTCTTAACACCCTTTTCTGCACAAAGACGGCCAAAATAAAGCAGATATCCTTCATTTTGGGTATTTATTTCCTGCTCCTCATAAATGGGAAGGGGATTACGCAGCAAACAGATTTCACCGGATGTAAAATTTGCCTGTTCTAATTTATTTTTGTAAAATGCAGAAGGACATATAAACAGATCCACCTGATCATACCATTTTCTTCTGCGGATATAGTCTGCCTCATAGACGGACAGACAGCTCATCAGAGCATTTCCTTTGATACACTTATTTGCAATACAGGGTCTGTAGCTTCCGCTCATACATTTCTCGCAAATATTGCCCTTTCCATCCAGCATGGTATAAGCAGGACAGACTGTGATCAGATCATGCATCGTCCAAAAGATTGGCAGGCTTCTGTCATATTCCCTGATGGCATCTATAATGGATAAGGTAATCTGCTTATGAACCAGATTTAAGATGACCAGATCCGGCTTTTCCTCTGCTAAAAGCCTTTTCATATTGGTATAGGCTTCCTTGGAATAAGCAAGATGCAAAACCATATTTAACTTACTTTTTATGCCGCCCCTTACGGAGGCATTGGAAACAAAATATTCCTCCTGCCTGCAGGGCAGATTTCTTTCCTCATCCTTCATGGAAAAGAAGATGACCTCATGCCCGTTTCTTTGTAAAGCCCGGGCAAGTGTAAAATAATAGGTCTCGCTTCCACCCTTTTTATAATGAAATTTATTTACTAAAAGTACCTTCATCTGTTTTCCTATCTGTATAAAGCTAAAGTTTCCTTTACGATCCGATCCCAGTCATACTTTGCACATATGTACTGTGCTGCTCCGGCTCGAACTTCTTCCACCACTGTCGGATTCTGACAAAGCATCTGAAGCTTTTCCCGAAGATCTGCCGCATCCTGTTTCCTGAAGGTTACGGCCTTATCCCCCACAACCTCTGTGCACTCCTCTATATCGGATGTAAGGCAGCAATTACCATAACTCATTGCCTCCAACAGACTAAGAGGCATTCCCTCCAGATCACTTGGCAAAGTATAAATATAGGCATTGCTGTACAGCTCCTCCAGAAGCTGCCCTTTCACAAAGCCGGTAAAAAGGATCCTGTCATCCTCCCCTGCCTGCTTTTTTAGTTCTTCCAGGAATTCCTGCGTGTCACTGCTTCCGCCGGCAATGACCAGCTTCTTATCCGTCCTGACACCTTTATATGCTTCAATCAGGCAGCGCAGTCCCTTCTCCGGCACGATCCTGCCCAAAAATAAAATATAATCATCCTTATGCAAACCATATTTCTGTACGATCAGATCTGCTGTCCTGATCTTGGGCAGATTTACACCATTGGGGATCCGTCTGGTCTTTCTGCCGTATGTTCTTTCAAAATAGACCTGAGCATTTTTGCTTAAAACGATGATCTCATCGGCAAATCTGACAGCGCTCTTTTCTCCGAGTAAGATCAGCTTTGCGCCCAAACTGCCCTTCCATTTTTCACGTTTATGATCAATTCCGTGTATGGTAACAATGATTTTTTTTCCAAAGAGCTTCGGTATGGGGCAAAAAAGTGCAGGTCCTTCTGCATGAATATGTACTACATCATATCCGCCCAATGCTGTCAGTATGGATGCAAAAAAAGAGGAGGAAATTGCTGCCAGCCCCTTTTTTTCAATCGTAGGAACCTCCTTTATACGGATACCTTTATAATTTGAGTCCCTGTGTGCTTCATCATATTCTGCACCGCTGACGTGGTGTCCCTTACGATTATAGCAGCAAACGCAGTGTCCTTCCCCAACCATTCTGCTGCACAGCTGCTCTATAACGACTTCAATGCCGCCTTCACGGGAAGGGATCCTTTTATGTCCGAACATGGCAATATTCAATTTTCCGTCCATAAAACACCTCCCTGTCTGCCCATTCTGTAGGCACAATCAAAAGCCTGCGGCATATTCACAGGAACTGTCCGCAGGCTTACCTTTTGTTCATTCAGATCAGTACATGTTTTTCGGTTACACTGCGCCATTCTTCGTTAGTACTGCCAACACAGTCTTCATAATGATCTTTACATCCAATCCCAGGCTCCACTCGCTGATGTATTTGGTATCCAACCTTACCACTTCCTCAAAGTCGGTAATATTACTTCTGCCACTCACCTGCCACATACCGGTAAGTCCCGGTCTGAATGCCAGGCGTGCCCTGTGGTGCAGCTCATATTTCTCCCACTCATCCACGGTAGGGGGTCTTGTGCCCACCAGACTCATATCACCACGCAGTACATTGAACATTTGCGGGAACTCATCCAGGCTGTACTCCCTTAAAAAGCTGCCAAGTCCCTTTTTAACGGTTCCGTCCGCAAGCTCTTTATTTCCGATGATCCGGGGATCATAATCCAGCTTAAACATTTTCCCGTCACTTACTTTATTATATTGCATCAGTTCTTTTTTACGTTCCTCTGCATCCATATACATGGTGCGGATCTTATATATCTTGAATTTTCTGCCGTTTTTTCCTACTCTGGTCTGTGTAAAGAAGATCGGGCCGGGTGACTGTATGTAAATAAACGGGCCGAAGATAAGGCATATAAAGCCTGTCAGCACGCATCCGACCAGACCACCTGCAATATCCATCAGACGCTTTAAGGACAGCTCCCAGGAGCTTGCATAATTCATACTGGTCGTCAGCACCGTATAATCACCGATTCTCTCCACAATCTGTTTGCAGTCAGAATCATTATATTTTTTTGCAATTGCTCTGTGTACCACGATTCCCATCTTTTGGAATTTTTCAATCATTTCCTTAGGATAGGGATACTCCACCGGCAATACGATCATTGCTGCGTCCACACATTCCTCCAGACAAAAATCAGCTACCTTTGCATCTCCGGCTGTGATGGGGACATCCATTACTGCCTGAAGTGCCTTTACCTCATCCTCTGTCTTTGCGTCTATAAGAACCACACCCTTTAACACAAAATGCTCGTAGGGATTGCTTTCAAATTCTGCCATAACCTTCCGTGCCTGTTTTACGGTAGTCACTAACAATAATACACGGGTCTTGTGCAGCTTGACTGTTTTTTTTAGATAATTTTTCCACAAATAACGGGCTATTGTTGTCAGGATAAGATAAATAACCGGGAACATATAAAATACAATACGGGAATAATCCGATCCCTTTTGCATGGTAAATACGAAAAAGACCGCAATGCCTTCTACCAGGCATACATGCTTAAATGCTTCCGTAAACTCTACCAGATATCCCCTCTTTAATACATTCTTGAAGGAAGAAAAAACGATTGCCACCAGAATATCTATGATACTCATAATGATCGCAAGCTGTCCGTAATCCTGTTCCAGATACATTTCCCAGGACTTATGACGCAGCACATATGCAAAGAGGAACGCTATATTCAGGCATATTACATCTACTATCATAAAATCCAAATGCTTATGCCAACTTGACACATTTTTCTTATGCATACCTACACTCCCATCATCTCGTACCATGGGGACGGCGGTTTAAGCTTCTTTCGTCCTTAATCCCCATAATTGCCATAATACTGGCCATAGTACTTTCCGTAATATTTTCCGTAGTAATGTCCGTAATAACTCTTTCCGGACAGATCTACTTTATTCAATACACAGCCAAGGATACGGCAACCTTCCACATCCAGCTGTTCCTTGATCTTCTTTGCAAAGCGATAGCTTACATTGCCGGCAGAGATCACGATTACTGCACCGTCACAGTATTTTGAGATCACTGCCGCATCAATAACACTGCCAAGAGGCGGCGTATCGATAATGACCATATCATATTCTTCTCTTACCTGTTCGATCATCCGGGCAAATCTTTGATTGCCGAGAAGCTCACTTGGATTGGGCGGAACCGGTCCTGAAAAGATCATTGTCATGTTCTTCTCATTCGTACTGCACATTGCTTCCTCTAATTCACATTTTCCCACCAGGTAATTGACTAATCCAAGACGTACCTTACCCTTTTTGTGACGCTGACGCATTACGGATTTACGCAGATCCGCATCCACAAGCAAAACCTTTTTACCAAGCTGTGCATAGGACTTTGCAAGCTCAAAGGAGATATTGCTCTTTCCTTCATTGGGGGTACAGCTGGTAATACAAATAACCTTTTGGTCACCGCCTGCGAACTCAATATTGGTACGAAGCATTTTAAATGCCTCTTTGCTTCTATAGTCTAATACTCTCTCCTTTAATTCTATGTTCTGCATTTATTTCTCCTCCCCGGTGGCAGATTCCTTCGTTTCCTTCTCCTGTGCCTTTTCTTCCCCATCTGTCTCATCCGTTTGAGACTCAAGCAGATCTGCAGAGGTCTGATCCATGTGTCCGAATTTCTTCATGACACTTTCCTCATCCTCCATAACCGGAATCATGGCTAACGTACTAAGGCCTAAATATTTTTCAACATCTTCACTGGTCTTGATCGTATCATCCAGCAAAAATCTCACTAAAACAACTCCTGCACACAGAAATGCTCCTAATAAGAAGCCTAAAAGAGTCCATTTTTTCACACTGGGACCGGAGGGCCTCTCCGGAAGATTTGCTTCCTCTACTACATTCACGGCTTCAATATCCATAACCTGCTTGATATGCTTTGCAGCTACCTTACGGATCTCATCTGCCAGATATCTGGCTGTTTCCGGATCAGGATCCTTTACCGTGATAGCAAGAATACGGGTATCCGAAATGGGCTCTACAGTCACACGTCCTGCAAGGCTTCCGTATTTTTCTTCCAAGCCGCAGTCTGCAATGACCTTTTCCAGTACATTTCTGCTCTTGATCAATTCCTTATAGTCCTTGGTCAGAACAGTTCCCATCTGCAGATCACTGTATGTAACATTATCATCATTCTGCTTATTAAGGATATATACCTTTGTAGTAGACTGATATTGGGGAATAAGCATAAATGAGCTATAGCAAAAACCTATTGCTCCCAATACGATACCGCAAAGCAGAATCAGCCATAGCCGGCTCAAGATCACACCAAATACTTCTTTTAAATCAATTTCAAATATGTCGTCTGTGTTTCGCATAATTATCTCCTCACTATTCATTTTTCAACAGTCTCTCTTCTGCATTACGATATAAAATCATATCCGCATAAGCATGGTCATATTTTCTGTACAGCATTTCTGCACACTTCTTCATCATGGGCCGCCGCTTCTGCATATCATGGGCATCCGTCCCTATATAATCCACAAGCTTCTCCTTTAACAGCTTCCGAACAAATCTTTTACAGGCAAAGCCTGTTTCCCCCATTGTACTTGCTGCATTTACCTGCAGATCACATCCTCTTTTTTTCAATTCCCTGGCATACTCTATGTTTTTTTCAATACACTGAATACGCTCTACGTGGGCAATAATAGGTGTGTAACCCATACTGAACAGATCATCTGCCGCCCTTCGGATATACAGAAAATCTTCCATCGGCGAAAACTCCACCAACACATACTCCGTATCATTCATCGTACTGAGTGTCCCGGATTCCAGCTTTTCTTCCAATTCACTATGATAATAAATTTCATTTCCGGGATGAAGTCTGATATTGATATTCTCCCTTTTCATCAGCTCCTGCATCCCTGCAAGCACTTTATCAGTCTGCCTGCGTTCCCCCTTATAATGCCCTCTTCTGTAGTGGGGCGTCACAATAATATCCGAGATACCTTCACTCTCTGCCAGTCTTAACATTGCCAGACTGATTTCCTCATCCCTTGCCCCGTCATCCATATAGGGCAGGATATGAGAATGGATATCTACATATTTCATCTGTTTTCTCCCGCTTTGCACACTTACTATATGTTTCCTTTTGTTTCATATAAGATATACTGTTTTGTCTATATCTTTAACATAATACAACATTTTATTTATGTGGTCAACCCTGGTATATAATCCCCTTTTATCCTTCCTCCTCTAATGCAAACAGTCTTTCTTTTCTTTCTATCATCTCATCAATCTTTTCTATATATAAGGCTACATCCTTTACATTGTCGCAGCGCTCTATTCTTCCGTCTGCAAGGACTACCTTCGTAATACTTCCTGCTCCCAATGCCACGATGGTCTGTTTTTCTTCCATGATCAGAATATTATACAGGCCGTATTTACCGGGCTCGGCATATCCCACATTTTCAAAATTGCCTGACATATTCTTCTGTCTGTAGAGATAATACGGTTTCATACCCAGTCTCTCGGCACCTGCTGCCGCAATCTCCATTGTCTCATCCGTATTGCGTAAGGTCTCTATTCCGTGCTCCGTGATCCATTGGTTAAGTCTGGACGCTCTCTTAATGGCAAGGGAATGCACGGTTAGACTGTCCGGTGCAAGCTCTGTTACCCTGTCAATGGTATTCTTCACATCTTCCACGGTTTCTCCGGGAAGCCCCAGTATCAGATCCATATTGATATTGTCAAATCCCACCTCTCTTGCCATCCGGTATGCCTCGACAACCTGCTCCACCGTATGCCGTCTGCCGATGATCTGCAGTGTTTCCTGCTTCATGGTCTGGGGATTAATGGAGATCCTGCTTACCTGATGCTTCCAAAGCACCTCCAGCTTTTCTCTTGTAATACTGTCTGCACGTCCTGCTTCTACCGTAAATTCCTTTACGGTGCTAAAATCAAACAATTTCTTCAGACTGCTGATCAGTCTGTCTAACTGGTCAGCCTCCAGAGTAGTCGGCGTTCCTCCGCCGATATATACCGTATCCAGTACCTTATGGGCATACTTTTGGGACACATATTCCATTTCCCTGATCACACAGTCCACATAATCCTCTACAAGCTTCCGGTATCCTGCGATCGGATAGGAAGTAAAGGAACAATACAGACAGGTCGTAGGACAGAAAGGAATCCCGATATACAGGCTGTAGCCGCCCTCATAATGGATATCCGCAAGCAGTCTTCGTTCTCTTTTTGCAATATCAATACTTAAAGCGATCTTCTCATCACTGACATAGTGTGATGTCTTTAAGAAATCCCTGATCTCCTCCTCACTTTTCCCCTCTTCCAGCATGCCGTATGCCAGCTTGGTAGGACGTATTCCTGTCAGATTTCCCCAGGGAAGCTGTTTATCAAGTGCACTACTTAATACTCTGTAGAGAAAACGCTTAAAACCATCCTTGAATTTACCTTCCTCATCCCTATAGTCC
>CAYXQG010000076.1:0-8094 GCA_964467405.1 uncultured Acetatifactor sp.
GGCTACCTTAACCCACCGTCTAAAGCCAGTGGGATTGCGGTAGCCTTATTTCAAGCACTTTACAAAAGCAGCTCCTTTCCTATAAAGCGGATGGAGCCGAGCACATAGCCAATGATCCCTGCAACTTTCGGGTCACCAATTTCATTGCCCTGCGCTCCGGCAGTCATGATGGGTATTCTTCCCCTGCCTCCCTGCGATAGTCGACCGCATAGGCTGATAATAAGCTGCCAAGCTGCTCTGCCGCAATACTTAAGGGACGGTCTGTCCGCCTGATATAGCATACAGCTCTGGCAGGGATTTCTTCCCTTAACTGCAGTCTGCAGACACCGGTCCGAGGAGATTCATTTAATAAAAACTCCTCCGGTACAAATCCAATCCCCAGATCATTTTTGACCATTGGCAGGATCTGATCCGTTGTGGCAGCCTCTATATCCGGAGCAAGCACAAGACCGTTTTGGGAAAAAATCTCCGCATAAAAATCAAAGGTTTTGGTCCGGGGGCCGAGGCAGATGATCGGATACTCTGCAAGCTCCTTTAAGGAAACCTGGCGATTACACAAAAAAGAATAAGAACTTCCGCATACCGCTGCCTCCTGAACGGAACGCAGGGGTATCATTTTTATGTCCTTCGGCAGGTCTACCGGTGTTGTGACCAGGGCCAGATCCACCAGACCGTCCTTCAAGGCACTTACTGCCTGCGGTGTGGAATGATTGGTCACATGAATATGCACTCCGGGATACCTGCGGCGAAATTCCTTCAATACCGGCAATAGCAGGCAATGCAGGGCAATCTCACTGGCACCTATAAAGATCCTTCCATTCTGAAGGCTCTTATCCCGGGACAATTCTTTTTCTGCTGTCCGGATATGCTCTACTGCTGCCGCAACATGGGCATAGAGCTTCTCTCCCTCCGGAGTCAGGGACACACCGCGATTGGAACGGACAAATAAGGTACATCCCAACTCATGCTCCAGCTTTTTAACAGTTCTGGTAATATTGGGCTGATTGCTAAGAAGCGCCTCCGCAGCCTGGGTAAAGCTGCCGTATTTTGCTACATAATAAAATATCCGATAATAATCATAACTGATATACATAAGCCCTCCATGTCAAATTGATATAGATTCAATATCAACCATACATTTTACATATGGCGTTTTCTGTATTATATTGCTAAAGATAAATGTAATCAAGTATAAAAGGAGACAAAAATATGAACAAAGATCTGACAGTCGGAAATCCGGAAACGGTGCTTTGGAAGTTCTGCCTTCCTTTATTCGGCAGTATTTTATTCCAACAGCTTTACAACCTTGCCGACAGCTTCGTGGCAGGTAAATTCATCGGAGAGGAGGCCCTTGCAGCAGTGGGCAATGGTTATGAGATCACCCTGATCTTTCTGGCATTTGCCTTCGGGTGCAATATTGGATGCTCGGTAATCGTATCCCAGTTCTTCGGTGCAAAAAAATTTGAAGAAATGAAGACCGCCGTTTATACCACCTTTATATCCTGCAGTATCCTGTGCCTTTTATTAATGATTTTGGGCGTGTGCTTTTGTACTTCACTGCTTGAACTGATCCATACACCGGATAATATTCTGAAAGACTCCCGCCTGTATCTTGATATTTACATATACAGCCTGCCCTTTGTTTTTTATTATAATGTATCAACCGGCATCTTCTCAGCTTTAGGAGATTCCAAAACGCCCTTTATCTTCCTGGCAATCTCCTCCCTTTCCAATATAGGAATGGACATCCTGTTCGTAACACAGCTTCAGCTGGGTGTTGCCGGTGTTGCCTGGGCGACCTTCCTTTGCCAGGGTGTCAGCTGTATTTTGGCAGTCCTTTTCGTACTAAAGCGCTTAAATACAATTGAAACCAAGACCAAGCCTCCCCTGTTTTCCGTCCGGATCTTTAAAAAGATCGCCGCAGTAGCGCTTCCCAGTATTCTCCAGCAAAGCTTTATTTCAGTCGGAAATATTATGATTCAGGGCATTATCAATACCTTCGGTTCTGCCGTGATCGCAGGCTATTCCGCGGCTGTTAAGCTGAACAATCTGGTGATCACCTCCTTCACTACTCTGGGAAACGGTATTTCAAATTATACTGCACAGAATCTGGGTGCCGGCAGATACGACCGTATCAGGGCAGGATTCCGTGCCGGAATCAAAATGATATGGACCATATGTATACCCCTGGTGATCCTGTATCAGATCAGCTGCAGATGGCTGATCGGTTTCTTCATCAACAATCCTACCGAAACGGCCTTAGAGGTGGGCACACAGTTTTTACGCATTGTATCCCCCTTCTATATGGTGATCTCCGTCAAGCTGGTTTCCGACGGTATCCTGCGCGGCTGCGGACGGATGAAGGAATTTATGATCGCAACCTTCTTAGATCTGATCCTGCGCGTAATATTGGCAAAGCTTCTGTCCGCCCCCTTCGGGCCAATGGGTATCTGGAGTGCATGGCCCATCGGCTGGATCGTGGCAATGGTAATCTCCCTTTCCTTCTACCGAAAGTATTATGCTTGTGAAAAAGCATAGAATTAAAAAATACCGTTCCGTAGCAAGCTGCTACGGAGCGGTATTTTATGGTTCAAATAAGCTTAAAGTGTATATTGCTTCTTATATTCCTGATATCTTTCTTCAAAATTCTCACTACCATGTCTGATATCTGCAGTATACTTATGCATATCCAATGCACCATACTCGGATATCTCTACGATACATCCTGCAATATTGGAGCAATGATCGGATACACGCTCGATATTGATCAGCAAATCCGTCAATACAAATCCAAGCTCGATGGTACACTCATTCTTTTGCAGTCTGAGTACATGGTTCAGCTTGATCTGATCGATCAGCTCATCCACGATCTGCTCTAACGGCTCCACCTTCGTTGCCATAGATACATCATTTTGTACACAGGCAGTACAGGTCATACTCAGGATATCGGTCAAAGCCTTTCGCAGAACGGAAAGCTCCTTCTGAGCATCTGCAGAAAAAGCACTCTTCTTTTCCCGCAATTCTTCCACAGATTCTACAATATTGACTGCATGGTCTGAAATTCGTTCATAATCGCCAATGATATGCAAAAGCTTGGTAATCTGCTTGGAATCCTTCTCATCCAGGCTGCAGGCTGAAACCTTGATCAGATAAGAGCCTAAGGCATCCTCCAGCACATCGGCCTTGGTCTCCAGATCACGGATCTCCTCTGCCAGCTTCGCATCATATTTATCAAACAGACTGAAGGACTTTAACAGAGCCTGTGTTGAAACCTCTGCCATCATTGCTGTCACTTCCGTAGCTCTTCCCACTGCTACTGCAGGGGTGTCAATCAGACGCTCATCCAGAAGCGTTACGGTATCGTCCTCACCCTTCTTATCCTTGACGGTAAGAATAGCCAGCTTCGCAAGCTGCTTATAGAAGGGACCCATCAAAGCAACACAGAGTATCTTGAAAATGGTATGCACGCCTGCTACACCCCACATATTGATTGCCTGATCCACGATGGCAAAATCAAAGATCGCATCCAGGATATAGAACAGCACCAGATATACCACTACACCGATTACATTAAAATACAAATGCACCATTGCTGCACGCTTGCCGTTTTTGTTGGCACCCATGGAGGACAAAAGCGCAGTCACGCAGGTACCGATATTCTGACCCATGATGATCGGGATCGCTGCACCATAGGTAATGGCGCCTGTTACCGTTAAGGACTGCAAAATACCTACGGATGCAGAAGAAGACTGAATGATCGCTGTCAATATCAGACCTGCCATAACACCTAACAGGGGATTTTCAAACATAGTCAGAATGGACTTAAAGCCCTCACTCTCTGATAAACCGCTGACAGAATCGGACATCATGGACATACCCACCATCAATACGGAAAATCCCAACAGGATCTCACCTACATCTCTCTTTCTGCCGCGCTTCACAAACATCACAAGACAAATACCGATCAACGCCAAAACAGGCATCCAGGAATCCGGCTTAAACCATCTGATCACATTCATGGCACCTTCTGTACCGGCACCTAAGCCGGACATACCGGTCAGCCATGAGGTAACTGCAGTACCTACATTGGCACCCATGATCACTCCGACTGCCTGGAGCAGAGTCATGGTAGCAGAGTTTACAAAGCCCACCACCATTACTGTCGTAGCGGAAGACGACTGAATGACTGCTGTCACTCCCAAACCAAGCAAAAAGCCTTTCACCGGATTAGAGGTCATCTTGCCGAGAATAGACTTCAGACTGGAGCCTGCACTCTTCTTCAGCGCATCGCCCATTACCTCCATACCATAGAGGAACAATGCGAGTCCGCAAATCAATGATAAAACATCAAAAATATCCACAATCTTTTCCTTCCCATCTGCCGTAAATCATCTTATCACTGGCGTATTTTATTCTTTTACATTTCTTTTACACAAATCTTACTTTGTTTTACATTGTAACATATCCATTATGGATAAGGAAAGGGGGATTTGGATAATTTATCTTTATTTCTTGTACTTTTTTCGCATGAAGGCTTCTCCCATGCCAAGAAGCACAAACATAGTGCCGGTAGCCATGGCCTGTTGAAAGCTGAACATGTTATTGACGGTATAAGCCAGGATACCGAAACCGCAGGCACCTGCCCATGAAGAAGCTCTGCCACCCTTTAAATATCGGATGATGGCACTCACGATCATTCCCACATAGGCAATCATACCAAGCAGACCCTCATTTACCAGGACGGTCAGCCACTCGTTGTGGGTATTGGTCAGGCATCTGTTGATGAAAACCTCCCTGATCATGGCAAGCAGCTCCTTGTCCGCACCGCTTTGTATGTACAATACCATGGAATCCGGGCCTACACCAAACAGCTTACCCCAAAGTCCCTGCCCCTGAAAGCACCTGATACCGGCAGTCCATGTGGCACCTCTGTTGCTTCCCCAGTACAGGTTAAACTGAAGCGCCGAAAGCTGTGACAGTGGCCCGAAACGGCCCGGATACAGGGTATTGATCACAACCAACAGCACAAACAGGATTCCAGCTGCACCGGCAAAAACGCAGGCACCATATCCAAGCATTGTAAAAAAGCGTATAGGCAGTCGTTCCTCCTCTTGCAGCTTTTTGATCACTGTCCGGATCCAGACTGCTGCCATAAGAAGTGCTGCCGCAAACGGGCTGAAGGTCAAAAGATCCGTAAAAGTATCCGGATAATTAAACCTGCCCGGGAAGCTTGCTCTCAATAAATAAGTCAGCACTGCCGCTATCCCCAGGCAAACACAATACTCTGCAACGCGTTCCAGCCTGTCTCCCTGTTTCATGGACAGCAGATAAAGAATTCCCATCATAGCCGCCACCGTTACCAGACCGGAAAGGCTGCCCTGGGTAAGCAGGGTCGCAAAGCCGAGAATGATCCAAAGTGCTGACAGCTTACGCATCCGGCTGCTTTTGATCCCTGTCAGGTCAAAATATAATATTGCAAAAAAGATCATGACTGCATAGCAGCAATACCAGTTCATATTTCCGATGGTGGAAATAAATTCTATATTGGCATTTTCCATTGGGAACGGAAAATAGTCAAAGCGGTTTAAACAGCCCAATGCAAATACTACCATTGTAACCGGCACAAAAAGAGCCGGGATCCACTTACGGCATTTCCACAGTCTGGAGACAGCAAAATAAATCCCTACAAAGGCCAGCTGGGCGGTAAGTCCCATGTACCAGCCGGTGGCTCCCTTTAAAGCACTTCCGTAGCTTCCGGGCTCCTTAAAATCCGACCCCAGATAGGACAGGATCACTGTGATCCCATAAAAAGCCGCGAAGAGATCCGTCAAAGATATTCTGTGCAAAAGCTCCTTCCATCCCCTTTTTTCTGTCCTGTACAGATACAGGGACACAAGCAGATATATAAGCAATACAGGCAGCAATGCCGCCGCTGCCGCCCTGGTAACATATTCAAAAAACTCATATTTATTGGTACCGATCCGACGGTATCCGTCCGTAAAATAAAAAGGCATGACCGCGATCAGCAATACCATATACAGACTGACCAAGATCTCCAGGATATCTGCCAAAACAGCATGCACCCTGTATGGCAAATTGCTTTTTCCGGTTTTTCCCTGTTCTTCTATTTCCATTGATTGACACATATGCTTATCCCCTTTGCAAGCTCGTTGACTTCATGATAGCAAATGCCCCCTAAAGCGTCAACTTCTTTTGCAGGCTCAAATAAGTCTGATATACCAGTACAAATCCAAGAGGCCCCTTGATGATTCCAGTGATACCAAAGAGCTGTACCCCTGCATATACTGCTGTCAGAACAGCCAGAGGCGGTATACCCATTCCTTTTCCGATCAGTCTCGGTTCCAACAGCTCCCGTATAATGATACAGCCCACATAAAGCAACAGACAGACCAATGCCCTGACATAACTTCCTCCGACAGCCTGCGTCAGAGCCAGAGGCACCAATACGATCCCAGTCCCGAAAAAGGGCAGCGCATCCAGAATACCTGCCAGAATCCCCCAGAAAAAGCCCCCCGGAATACCATCCAGATATAGCACTGTCGCACACAAACTGCCGATAAGCAGCATAATGACCAGCTGTGCTTTGACAAAGGTGGCAATATAACGGATGATACCGCAGATGATCTCCAAAAGTACATGACAGTCCTGCCTGTTTAACAGCCTGTTCATAATGTCATCATAATCCTTTGCCAGAAATACCGAGGCGATAACAAACAACAGCAAAAAGCCCGCTGCAGCCACCAGATCCTTTGCATATTTGACAGAACCGGACAAAACACCGGGTACCAGCTCACGCTGCAGATAATCCGTCCCCTTTTGCAGATAAGTCGACACCATATCTTCCAGATAAGCATTATCAATGCCCACAAACCTGCTTCCCAGATTACAAAGCTGCCCGGTAACATCCTCCAGCCATTTCTCTGCCTCCTCCATATTACCGATCCATCCGGGCAGACTGTTCAGCACCCAGGTAAGCAACAGCCAGGCCGCTATGAAAAGCACTGTACCAATAAATAACAGCAGAAATACAGCTCCCACCTTTCTGTGCACATGCAGCCGCCTTTGTGCCTGCTGCAAAAAGGGGCCGCATATGGTCACAAAAAGCATGGCCGTAAGAACCGGTGCTACTAAGGGCACAATAAATTTTAAAAACAAAAACACTACTCCGATGATACAGAGTAGTGCAGCCATTTTATATTTCTTCCATATTTCTGCCATACTAACCACCTCATGCTTAGTATGGATCTTTTTTATTTTTTCATTCTGCGGATTCTTCCCTTACTTCATATTCATACAAATGATGCTTTCCTGTTACCGGATGATCAAATTCCACGCAGTAAGCATACAGTGCCACATTGCGTATGCCGCATTTTTTGCTTTGCTCTGCAGAGGCCTGCGTGCCGTATTTTGCATCGCCCAAAATAGGCCATCCGGCATGGGACAGCTGTACCCGGATCTGGTGAAAACGCCCTGTATCAATATGGATATGCAAAAGCGTTGTCACGTTATCGCCACCGGCCTTCGTACTGCTGACTGTCCGGTATTGCAGCAGGGCCTTTTTGGCATCCTTTTGTCCTGCATCTACCACTCGTGCAGCATTCCCCTCCTTTACCAGATAATCCACAAGCTCCCCTTCTTCCGGCATCACTTTTCCACAAACCTTCGCATAATACTGCTTATTCAGACTTCCCTTCGCCAGCTGACCGGTCAGCTTCGCCGCTGTCTTCGCATCCTTTGCAAATACCAAAAGTCCCTCCACCGGCTGATCCAGACGATGAACCACCCCCAGATAAGGCACTTTCCTGTTTCCCGTTTCCTTCGATGCCAGATAATTTTTCAACTCACTGACCATATCCGGCTGTCCGATCCGACCGCTCTGGGTAGCTAACCCCGCCGGCTTATAGCATACCAGCACATAATTGTCCTCATAGATGATCTTCGTACGCATTTTCTACACCTTAAAGCGATAGCCTACACCCCAAATGGTCTCAATATACTGAGGCTTTGCAGTGTCCTTCTCAATCTTTTCACGAATCTTCTTAATATGCACTGTTACAGTTGCAATATCACCGA
>CAYXQG010000077.1:0-8070 GCA_964467405.1 uncultured Acetatifactor sp.
GTCCGGTAGTATATGCAGAGGATGAGGGCTTTGAGAAGCTTTGCGAAACCGTGATCAAGTATATTGATGACGTATATCCGGATAAGAACATGACCTTTAAGGTTCAGGCCAGACGTACCCGCAAAAATTATCCCAAGGATTCCATGACCATCAATATGGATATGGGTGAGGCTGTGTTAAATGCTTATCCGCAGATGCGAGTGGATGTTCACAAGCCGGATATGCTGTTGAATATTGAGATCCGTGAGAAGATCTATATTTATTCCAAGATCATTCCCGGTCCGGGAGGTATGCCCGTCGGAACCGGCGGTAAGGCTATGCTGCTCTTATCAGGCGGTATTGATTCCCCGGTGGCAGGTTATATGATCGCGAAACGCGGTGTCAAGATAGATGCCGTATATTTCCATGCACCCCCATATACCTCTGACCGTGCAAAGCAGAAGGTTGTGGATCTGGCAAGATTGGTTTCCAGATATACGGGACCTATTTATCTGCATGTGATCAATTTTACGGATATTCAGTTATATATTTATGAAAAGTGTCCTCATGAGGAATTGACCATTATCATGCGCCGTTATATGATGCGTATTGCCGAAGCAATTGCAAATAAGACAGAGTGTCTGGGACTGATCACGGGAGAGAGTATCGGTCAGGTGGCAAGTCAGACCATGAATTCACTGATCGCCACAAATGAGGTATGTGAGCTGCCTGTATACAGACCGCTCATTGGCTTTGATAAGCAGGAGATCGTAGAAGTATCAGAGAAGATCGGTACCTACGAGACCTCTATCCTGCCTTTTGAGGATTGCTGTACCATATTTGTGGCAAAGCATCCTGTTACGAAGCCGAATCTGAATGTGATCCGCAGACATGAAAAGAATCTGGAAGAAAAGATCGATGAATTGGTGCAGACTGCATTGGATACAGACGAACTGATCATTGTATCAGAATAAAAAAGGCGTGTGGACTTTACAGTCCACACGCAATTCTTTCGAAGAATGATTAAACTATGTAAGGTGCCAATACAGCTAATACTTCATCAACATTCTCTTCAGCATGGATATTTAAATCAATGGGCTTAGAAAGATCTAAGCTGAAAATACCCATGATAGATTTTGCATCGATAACATATCTGCCTGATACCAGGTCAAAATCATACTCGAATTTGGTAATGTCATTAACAAAGGATTTTACCTTGTCAATAGAATTAAGAGAAATCTGAACAGTTTTCATTTTAATTACCTCCTTATATTTGTCATACCTTCATACTTCATATTAATGTGAAGCGGTGCAAAAGTCAAGGAGCAAACAATACAAAAAAAGTGAGGAAAATCATGAAAAATGTAGCATTACATAATCTGGGATGTAAGGTAAATTCTTATGAACTGGATGTTGTGCAGCAATTATTACTGGAAAATGATTATAAGATTGTACCATTTGATGAAATGGCAGACATTTATATAGTGAATACCTGTACGGTGACAAATATTGCAGACAGAAAGAGCAGACAGATGCTGCATCGTGCAAAGGCAAAAAATCCCAATGCCATTGTGGTAGCCATAGGCTGCTATGTGCAGACCGGCAAAGAGGATGTGATACAGGATGAGTGCATTGATCTTGCCATCGGCAATAACCGTAAGGGTGAGATCGTTGCCATCATAGAAGAATATCTGAGAAACAAAGGCCTGCTTGGAGAAAGCACCGACAGGGTGGACAAGACCCTTCAGGATACTACGATCATCGATGTGAACCATACTTACGAATATGAAGAAATGACGCTGAAAAAAACAGCAGAGCATACCAGGGCATATATTAAGATCCAGGACGGATGCAATCAGTTCTGTACCTATTGCATCATCCCCTATGCAAGGGGCAGGGTCAGAAGCCGTCATGCAGAGGATATCCGTAAGGAAATCGAAGGACTTGTGCAGACAGGATATCAGGAGATCGTTCTGACCGGTATCCATATCAGTTCCTACGGTATTGATTTTGAGGATGCTGCGTGGAAGGAAGGCAGAAGTGTGGAGGTCCTAAAGGAAGAGGGAAGACATGATTATTCCGGACACTCCAAGCTCATAGATCTGATCGAGCAGATCCATGATATAGAGGGGATCAGGCGGATACGTCTCGGCTCTCTGGAGCCCAGAATCGTTACGGAAGAATTTGCAGTCAGACTGTCAAAGCTGGAAAAGATCTGTCCCCATTTCCATTTATCCTTACAAAGCGGCTGTGATGAAACCTTAAAGAGGATGAACAGACACTATACTGCCGAACAATATCTGCAGGGTGTACAGAATTTAAGAAATGCCTTTGAAAATCCGGCCGTTACAACGGATGTGATCGTAGGCTTCCCGCAGGAAACAGAGGAAGAATTTGCCGAAACGCTTGCTTTTTTGGAGAGGGTGGGCTTTTATGAAATGCATATTTTCAAGTACTCCAAGAGAAAGGGAACCATCGCAGCCGGAATGCCCGGCCAGGTGCCGGATGTGAAAAAGACGGAGCGAAGCAATATTTTGCTGGAATTGGAAGGCAGACAGTCCAAGGAGTTTAGGGCACATTATATCGGTAAAACAGCAGAGGTGCTTTTTGAGGAAAGTAAGCAGATCGGTGACAAAACCTATCAGATCGGTCATACAGAGGATTATGTAAAGGTGGCTGTAGAAACAGCTGAAGACTGGTCCAATCAGCTGAGGACGGCAGCAGTCAGTGGTTTTTTAACCGATGATATTTTGACGGGAATTTGTGTATCTAAAGATTTTTAAAAAAATTTATAAGGGAAAATGAATTTAGAAGTGTATGCATTGAATTTTTCCGGTAAATGGAGTAAGATATATAATAATCAGACAATCGTGTGGTCGATATACATAGGGGAGGAACAGAGCATATGCAGGATTTAAGAAACACGCAATACTTCAAAGTACAGGCAGAACCGGAAAATGGCGTTAAGATTATTCTTTCCACGGTGTATGAGGCTTTGACAGAAAAGGGGTATGATCCGGTCAATCAGATCGTAGGTTATATTATGAGCGGAGATCCGACTTATATTACCAGTCACAGAAGCGCCCGCAGTCTGATCATGAAGGTGGAACGTGATGAATTGGTGGAAGAGCTTTTAAAGGAGTATATCCGTACAAATAAGTGGAGGCCTGTAAAGTAAGCAGGATGGAAAGGGCAGGATATTAGTATGCGAATAATGGGCTTGGATTTTGGCTCAAAGACAGTGGGAGTTGCCATAAGTGATGCACTCTTGATCACCGCTCAGGGGATTGAGATCATTCGCCGCAAGGACGAGAATAAGCTGCGTCAGACACTGGCAAGAATAGAGGAATTGATCGTAGAGTACGAAGTGGAAGAGATTGTTTTGGGATTACCTAAGAATATGAATGCCACAGAAGGTGCTCGTGCAGAGCTTACCATGGAATTTAAGGATAAGCTGGAGAGAAGAACAGGTCTGCCTGTGCATATGTGGGACGAGAGACTGACCACGGTAGCAGCAGACAGAGCAATGATGGAGGCGGGCATCCGCAGGGAAAATCGTAAGGATTATGTAGATATGATCGCAGCTACGCTGATCCTGCAGGGATATTTGGATCTGCAGGCACAGAAGAGAAGCAATTAGTGCTTCTGTAAAGGAAACAGGCTGCAGAATTGAGAGGAAGAAATGAATAAATTAGAGAAAATCACATTCAGTCCGGATGGAGATGCACCGGTAGATTTTTATGTGTTGGAGCAGACCAGAATCGGCGGATACAATTATATCCTGGTTACAGATGTTGAGGAGGGTGACGGAGATGCTTTGATCCTCAAGGATATGTCACAGGATGGAGATGAAGAAGGTATTTTTGAAATTGTGACCGATGATGATGAAATGGATGCTGTAGCAGGTGTGTTTGAGAGCATGCTGGAGGATGTGGAGCTTGTTCAGGACGAACAATAAGCAATGGAGGTAATTTGATTGAACAGAAAAAAAGAGAATAGCAATGCTTCCAACCTTAAGATCATACCCCTTGGAGGTCTGGAGCTGATTGGAATGAACATTACTGCCTTCGAATACGAGGACAGTATTGTTGTGGTGGATTGCGGTCTGGCATTTCCGGCGGATGATATGCTGGGAATTGATCTGGTAATCCCGGACATTACTTATTTAAAGGATAACGTTGAAAAAGTAAAGGGCTTTGTGATCACTCACGGACATGAGGATCATATTGGCGCTCTCCCTTATATTCTGAAGGAGCTGAACGTGCCTGTTTATGCTACCCGTCTTACCATGGGTATTATAGAGAACAAATTGAAGGAGCATAATCTGGTTAAAGGTACCAAGAGAAAGGTGGTCAAGTTTGGCCAGTCCATTAATCTGGGTCAGTTCCGTATTGAATTTATCAAGACCAATCACAGCATCGTAGATGCTGCAGCATTGGCTATTTATTCACCGGCAGGAACGGTTGTGCATACCGGTGACTTTAAGGTGGACTACACACCTGTATTCGGTGATGCCATTGATCTGCAGAGATTTGCAGAGATCGGTAAGAAGGGCGTTTTGGCATTAATGTGTGATTCTACCAATGCAGAGAGACCGGGCTTTACACAATCTGAACGTACAGTCGGAAAAACCTTTGATACCTTGTTTGAAGAGCACAAGAACCACCGTATCTTTGTAGCGACCTTCGCATCTAATGTGGATCGTGTGCAGCAGATCATTAATACAGCATACAAATTCGGCAGGAAAGTTGTGGTAGAAGGCCGCAGCATGGTAAATATCATTGAAACAGCTTCTAATTTAGGCTGTATCAGCATTCCGGACAATACCCTGATCGATATAGATAAGCTGAAGAATTATCCGGATGAACAGCAGGTTATTATTACAACGGGAAGCCAGGGAGAAAGTATGGCAGCCTTAAGCCGTATGGCAAGTAATATGCATCGTAAGATTACAATAGGCCCCGGCGACACGGTGATCTTTTCTTCCCATCCCATTCCGGGCAATGAGAAGGCAGTTACCAAGATCATCAATGAGCTTTTGAGGAAGGGTGCGGATGTAGTATTTCAGGATACGCATGTATCCGGACATGCCTGTCAGGAAGAGATCAAGCTGATCTATACCCTGGTAAAACCCAAGTATGCAGTACCGGTACACGGTGAATATAAGCATTTAAAGGCACAGGCTAAGATCGCAGAAAGTCTTGGAATGGAAAAGGAGAATATCTTTATTCTCTCCTCCGGTGATGTTTTGGAATTAAACAGCGAAAAGGCCAAAGTAGTGGACAAGGTGCCTGTGGGCAGTATTTTAGTAGATGGTCTTGGCGTTGGTGACGTAGGAAATGTAGTGCTTCGTGACAGACAGCATCTGGCTGAGGACGGTGTGATGATCATTGTTATGGCCATTGACAAGTATACCAGACAGCTGGCCGGTGGTCCGGATATTGTGACCAGGGGCTTTGTATATGTCAGAGAGTCAGATGAGCTTATGGAAGAAGCGAGACTTGTGGTGGATACGGCAGTGAATGCCTGCATTGACAAGGGAATCTCTGATTGGGGCAAGTTAAAATCTGCCACTAAGGATGCACTGAGTGAATACGTGTGGAAAAAGACCAAGAGAAGACCTATGATTCTGCCTATTATTATGGAGGTTTAGGAGCAATGGAGCAGGCATTGGATGCATATATCCATATGCTTTTGGAGACAGAAGAATATCAGGAATATATTTTACAGAAAAAAAGGATAGGCCGGTTCCCGGAGCTGAAAGCAAGGATTGATGCATTCAGGAAAAGGAGCTTTGAGGTTCAAAATAACAAAAACGGGGCCTTAGACCGGATCGAGGAGCTGGAAAAGGAGTACGAAGGATTGATTGAAGATCCTGCTGCGTCTGATTTTTTGGAGGCGGAGCTGGCATTTTGCAGAATGATGCAGAGACATGGTGACAAAATCATGGAAGCAATCGATTTTGAGTAAAGAGGTAGTCATATGAGTGTAAAGGATGTTGTATTTGCAATATGCGAGACAATAGTGAAAATAGCATTGGTAGCTGTTTTGGCAGTTGGTATTTATCGCGGTGCCAATATTGCTTTTGAATACGGATACAGGATTTTTGAAGAACCGCCCATGTCAACCGGTGAGGGAAGGGAGATCAATGTTTCCATTCCGGAGGGAATGTCTGCCAAGGAAATGGGAGAGCTGCTTTACAGCAAGGGTCTGATCAGGGATACCAAGCTCTTTTATCTGCAGTATCTGCTTTCGGAATATAAGGAAGAGCTGCAGCCGGGAGAGTTTACCTTAAGTACGGCAATGACAGCAGAGGAAATGCTGGAAGTGATGACAAAAAAGCCGGCAGAGAAGAAATAATACGGGAATAAGAAAATGATAGTTGACGAGAGAATGGTTGCCTTTATTAATTCATTTGATAAAGGCAATGCGCCTTTTTTGAATGAAATAGAGAAGTTTGCCCTGGAGACGGAGGTGCCGATCATCCGCAAGGAGATGCAGGTCTTTTTGCGTTTTTTGCTGACCATGCAAAGGCCTGAGAGGATATTGGAGGTAGGAACTGCAATCGGTTTTTCGGCGCTTTTGATGAGTGAATATGCACCAAAGGACTGCCATATTACTACCATCGAAAAGTATGAGCCGCGTATTCCGATTGCGAAGGAGAATTTTAGGAAGGCAGGGAGAGAGGAGTCCATTACGCTTTTGGAGGGTGATGCGACGGATATTTTGAAGGAATTAAAGGGACCCTATGATCTGATCTTTATGGATGCTGCAAAGGGACAGTATATTCACTTCATGCCGGAAATTCTGCGTCTTCTGGCACCGGGGGGACTGTTAGTATCTGACAATGTATTGCAGGATGGGGATATTATGGAATCCCGCTATGCTGTGGTCCGCAGAAACAGAACCATCCACAGCAGAATGAGAGATTATTTGTTTGAACTGACCCATCATCCCCGGCTGGAAACCTGTATCCTGCCGGTGGGAGATGGTATTACACTGAGTGTTAAGAAGGAAGAGGAGCTGTGTGGGCAAGAGTGACACAGCCTGTCGGGATTATGGAGGGACAAGTGGAAAGTAAAAGAAGAGAAAAGCCGGAGCTGTTGATACCGGCAAGCAGTTTGGAAGTATTAAAGACCGCTGTTATTTTTGGCGCGGATGCAGTATATATCGGCGGAGAGGCATTTGGTCTGCGTGCCAAGGCGAAGAATTTCACCTCGGAGGAAATGGCTGAGGGTATTGTATTTGCTCATGAACACGGCGTGAAGGTATATGTGACAGCTAATATTCTGGCACATAATAATGATCTGACAGGTGCGGCAGAGTATTTTGAGGAATTAAAGAACATGAAGCCTGATCAGCCGGATGCATTGATCATTTCAGATCCCGGAATGTTTACAATTGCAAAGCAGGTTTGGCCTGAGGTAGAAATCCACATTTCTACACAGGCAAACAATACAAACTATCAGACTTATCTGTTCTGGTGGAACTTAGGCGCAAAGAGAGTAGTTTCTGCAAGAGAATTATCCCTGGCAGAGATCGCAGAGATCAGAGCCCATATTCCGCAGGAAATGGAGATTGAAAGCTTTATTCACGGAGCTATGTGTATCTCTTATTCGGGCAGATGTCTTTTGAGTAATTACTTTACAGGCCGTGATGCCAATCAGGGGGCATGTACCCATCCCTGCCGCTGGAAGTATGCTGTTGTGGAGGAAAAACGTCCCGGTGAATATCTTCCGGTATATGAGAATGAAAGAGGTACCTATATCTTTAATTCCAAGGATCTGTGTATGATCGAATATATACCGCAGATCGTGGAAGCAGGTATTGACAGCTTAAAGATAGAAGGACGTATGAAAACAGCCCTCTATGTGGCTACAGTGGCACGCACTTACCGAAAGGCCATTGACGATTATTATACCTCAGAGGAAACCTATCGCACCAATATGGACTGGTATAAGGCGGAAATTTCCAAGTGTACCTACAGACAGTTTACAACCGGCTTCTATTTTGGCAAGCCCGATGAAAATACACAGATCTATGACAGCAACACCTATGTGAACGAGTATACTTATCTGGGTATTACGGAAC
>CAYXQG010000078.1:0-7780 GCA_964467405.1 uncultured Acetatifactor sp.
CCGGCACTCCGTACTTCTGAAGATTTTCAATATGCTTCTCCAGATTGACGATTCCCTTCTCCAATGCCTCCAGATTTTCCTTATTCAAATCTGCCTTTGCTACGCCGCCGTTATACTTTAATGCACGGATCGTAGCTACCAATACTACTGCATCCGGCTTTAAGCCTGCCTTACGGCATTTGATATCAAAAAACTTCTCTGCTCCCAGATCCGCACCGAAGCCGGCTTCCGTAATACAGTAATCTGCCATTTTCAAAGCAGCCTTGGTCGCAATAACAGAGTTACAGCCATGTGCAATATTTGCAAAGGGTCCTCCATGTACAAAGGCCGGTGTATGCTCTAAGGTCTGGATCAGGTTGGGCTTAATAGCATCCTTTAACAGTGCTGCCATAGCTCCTACTGCCTTTAACTGTCCTGCCGTAACCGGATTTCCGTCATAATCATATGCAACAACAATGCGGGCAAGTCTTTCCTTTAAATCCTTCATATCTGTGGCCAGGCATAAAATAGCCATGATCTCACTGGCAACCGTAATAACGAAATGATCCTCTCTGACAACTCCATCAATCTTGGAACCAAGTCCTACTACAACATTTCGAAGGACTCTGTCATTCATATCCAGGCAACGCTTCCAGACAACATTTCTGGTATCGATCCTTAATTCATTTCCCTGCTGGATATGATTATCCAATAAAGCTGCAAGCAGATTGTTGGCACTTGTGATCGCATGGAAGTCTCCTGTAAAGTGCAGGTTCAGATCCTCCATCGGAACAACCTGTGCATATCCGCCGCCTGCTGCACCACCCTTGATACCAAAGCAGGGACCAAGAGAGGGCTCACGAAGAGCAATGATCGCCTTCTTGCCTAATTTACCGAAAGCCTGTCCGAGTCCGACACTTGTAGTAGTCTTACCTTCTCCTGCAGGGGTGGGATTAATAGCAGTTACCAGAATCAATTTACCGTTTGGATTGTCCTGAATCTTCTGCAAGTATTCATTGGATATCTTTGCCTTATACTTTCCGTATAATTCCAAAGCCTCTTCCTCAATCCCAATATTTGCAGCCACATTTACAATTGGTTCTAATGTTGCTTCCTGTGCAATCTGAATATCTGTTTTCATAATTTATCCTCTCCTCTATAAGTTTAAACTATTTCCTCTACTAACTGGTCAAACTGTTCCATGCTCATCAGTATCTTACGGGGCTTAGTACCTTCCGATTCACCAACCACACCATAATCACTGAGTTGATCCATAATACGCGCTGCCCGGTTAAAGCCAATCTTGTACATTCTCTGCAGCATACCGATAGATGCCTGATCCTTCTCAATAATGAACCGTCCTGCTTTTACAAAGTATTCATCCAGTTCATTTCCTCCGGAGGACGAACCATCACCACTGCCGCCTGATCCGCTGCCCATATTTTTAATCTTCTCTTCAATATCCTCTGCATAAGTATTGCCGATGGCCTGATTTTTCAGGAAATCAACCACATCTGCAACCTCCTTATCCGATACAAAGGCACCCTGGATACGCGCCGGCTTGGAATATCCTTGAGGATAGAACAACATATCTCCTTTTCCAAGCAGCTTCTCAGCGCCGTTCATATCAAGAATGGTTCTGGAATCCACACCGCTGGATACAGCAAAAGCAACACGGCTGGGCATGTTGGCCTTGATCAGTCCGGTAATAACGTCCACGCTGGGGCGCTGTGTTGCAATGATCAAATGAATACCGCAGGCTCTTGCAAGCTGTGCCAGACGACAGATTGCTTCCTCCACTTCTCCCGGTGCTACCATCATCAGATCTGCCAGCTCATCTACAATGATCACAATCTGTGGCATTTTTGCAGGGGCCGTCTCATCACCGTTTTCCCGCATAGACTCTACCTTTGCGTTATAGCCCTTCAGATCACGAACATTAAATTCTGCAAATTGCTTATAACGTTCCGTCATTTCACTGACTGCCCAGTGAAGTGCTGCAGAAGCCTTCTTCGGATCCGTTACAACCGGAATGAGTAAATGAGGAATTCCGTTATACACACTTAACTCCACCACCTTAGGATCTACCATGATCAGTTTCACATCATCCGGATGTGCCTTGTATAAAATACTCATGATAATGGTATTGATACATACGGATTTTCCTGAACCGGTCGAGCCTGCGATCAGCATATGAGGCATTTTCGCAATATCTGTTACAACAGTCTGTCCTGCAATATCCTTGCCCACTGCAAATGCAAGGTTGGAATTAAATTCTTTAAATTCCTTACTTTCAAACAGGTCACGCAGCGCAACCGTGGAATTTTCCTTATTAGGGACCTCGATTCCTATCGCGGCCTTACCCGGGATCGGTGCTTCGATACGAATGTCCGTAGCTGCCAGATTCAATTTAATATCATCCGACAAGGAAACGACCTTGCTGACCTTAACTCCCTGCTCAGGTTGCAGCTCATAACGTGTTACACTGGGACCCTGACTGATATCCGTAATCGTCACCTTTACACCAAATGTATTTAAGGTCTGCTGTAAGCGCATGGCAGTCTCTTTTAATTCCTGTGTGGAATCAGCTGACTTTCCGCTTCCCTTTTGCAGCCTTGACAAAGGAGGGAAAATATACTTTCTCGACATTTTCTTTTCTGATGCAGATATATCCTTTGAAATCTGCTCATCAGCGGAACTGTTACCCGATTTCTGTTCAGGTGCTGGCTTTGCAACAGGCCGTACCCGTTCTGCCGTATGCTCACTATGTACCCGGATTTCTTCCATCTCCTGTCTGACAGCAGTCTGTGCCGTCTCATCCTGCCGTTCTTCTTCTGCCTCCTGCATGGTCACCTGATGCGCCGTTCTGATCCGAATCTTATCAAAATCGAATTCATTCAGATTTCTCTGTTCCTGATCAGCCGGTATACTTTCTTTTATATCATCCGGCTCTGTATACATGATCTCATGTATGTCATCCCTTCTTCTGATCGTTTCCTTTCTGGGGATCATCGTATCCATTGCCACACCTGAGACCTTTTTATCCATTCTCAGAATCTTTTCATTCTCTTTTTCTTCTGCCTGTAAGCGCTTTTCTGTTTCACGCTGTGACTCTTTTGCCCTGCGTGCTTCCTCTCTGCGCAGCCTTTCTTCTTCTCTCTGTTCCCGAAGCCTTTCCTGCTCTAAACGTCGCTCCATCGCATATTCTCTACGTCTTTGCGAATCCTCACGACTTCTTTCGATCATGCGGGATCCGCCATCCCTTACACCGCTCAATAAAGATCTTTCCGTCATGAGGATAAAGCTGACTGCCGAGCAAAGTACTACAACTAAGGCTGTGCCGACAAATTCCAGATATTTATATAATACATAGGTAAGACTGCCGGCTATGACACCGCCGCCGTTTCTTTCCCTGCTGCAGTTCTCATAAAGCTGCTTCATATCATATTCTGTCAGGTTGGATGCATTATGAGCGATCAGATCACATACAATCCCGGCCATGATAAAGAGCACCGCTCCTGATATCAGTTTTCGTATTGCGTGCGGATTTCCTGCATTCACATACCAGAAGGTCACAGCTATAAACAAGACTGCAGGTGCTGCATAAGCTGACCAGCCGAATATTCCGAACATAATATCCCTGATTGCATTTCCCACAGGACCTACAATACCGAAATTGCATAGAAACAGGAGTACCATCAGAAGGAAGAAAATGATCAAACCAATTTCATGAAAGATTTCTCTTTCCTTACGATACTCTGCCGCCGTCTTTCTGTGGGCAGCTGTTTTTTTCCCGGAGGATGTCTGTTTTTTCCGGGTCTGATTTGAAGATGATGTTTTTTTGCGTGTTGATGTTGCCATGGCATCATTCTCCTATTCTAAATTATAATAACCAATTCATTATAGCACCCCAAAAGAGAAATGTCATCATGTATACAATTTTCTTTTTTTATTTCATGAGCTTCCGCAGCTTCTTAATTGCCTTATCAACACCGCCCACTTCATTAATGATTCCCAAATCAACTGCATCCTTTCCCACAAGAATCGTTCCCACATCCTTCGTCAGAATACCGGTTTCCATCATCAGCTCCTCCAGCTTATTGACTGAGATCTTACAATGAGAGCATATAAAACCTGTAATCCTGTCCTGGATCTGCTTAAAATAATCAAAGGTCTGTTGCACGCCGATCACCATGCCTGTCATTCTCACCGGATGGATCACCATGGTTCCCGTAGGTACAATAAAGGAATAATCCGTACTGACCGCAATGGGCACTCCTATAGAATGGCTGCCTCCTAAAACAAGTGAAACCGTCGGCTTACTCAATGAAGTCAGCATTTCTGCAATGGCCAGTCCTGCCTCTACATCTCCGCCCATGGTATTTAATAAAACTAAAACTCCTCCAATCTCATCACTGTCCTCTATGGCTGCTAAGGTCGGCAGAATATGCTCATATTTTGTTGTCTTGGCATTCCCCGACAGATTTTCGTGTCCCTCTATTTCCCCGATAACGGATAGCAAATGAATGCTCTTAGAGGATTTACTGTTCTTTAAGGTTAACTGACCGCTTTTTTCTATTCTTTCGTCCTGATGCTTTTCAAGTTCCACTCTATGCTCCTGATTTTCTTTCTGCTCTCTTGCCATGCTTTTAGCTGCTTCCTTTCGCAAATAAATAAAAGAGAACCACTCGGGTTCTCTTTTATCATATCCACAAAATTATAAAAAATACTTATATATCATAATTATCCGTATCAGCTACTTCAATATCATAGTCCATTCTGTCCGCTTCCGGCTCTATCGCATAATCCAATACCTTTTTTACATGCTTTTTAGGCAGGGGCAAGGGATTTTCGATCAGCTGAACCGTGCTTTTCATTTCCATAACAGGTTCTGTCATGATCTCCTCTGCTTCCATTGTTTGAACCATTACTGCACCCCGATCCTCCTGCCTGTAGAAAAGCTCCGTCATACTGACAGCTGACAGGGCAGCTAACAAAACATACAGCAAATAGCTGCCGTCCATGTTATCAGGGGTAATAGAGCTAAAGTGAAGCAGGCAAACAGCACATACCATAAATACCCAAATTGAAAACCTTTCCGTATGCTTTCTTCTCCAAAAGCTGAATACGCCAAATGATACCAAACAGATCAGTATCGGAAGCTCAATATTGATCTCCCCGGTCAGCATCCGGGTATGGAATGCTACAGAACCGTACGTAATGATCCAGGCGTTCAAAACCCCCATAAACGTAGTATTGCTTAGAATACTGTCACAAAAGATCAATAATACAAAAAAGGCAGCTGCAGACACAAGCATAAAAAGAAGTCTCATGATCCATAGACCGTACCTGTTCTCTGTTCTCTTGATCCGAAGCAGTCCCATTGCCGGCACAAGCAAAACAGCACCCGTTACATCTACATAACAGACAAAGCCGATCCCTATACCGATCAAAAAGGTATAAAACCACATAAGCACCGGATGAGCTTCTGTGCTCTCACTTCTCTTTATATAATCTGCAAGCAATAAGAATACAAAAGCAAAAAGGACGAAATATAATATCTGGGGTGAATAAGTCAGTCCTGCCCGCACGGATACAGGAGAAAAGGATAAAAATACCAGTACCAAAAAAGCCGGCCATCTATCAGTCAGTCTTCTGATTGCAAAATAGATCAGTCCCGTTCCTGCCGCCTGAAGCACTATTTGCAGGAAAATGCCTGCGATCCATTGATTTCCTGCCACCAAAAACAATCCATGTAACAGCATACAATAAAAATAAACACTGCCCTGGACTGCCTGCACCAGAATGTTGCTCTGATCCGTCACCTTTGATATTTCATAATAGGCTGCCTCTTCGCCGGCCGTGGGAAGCAGATATATTCTCAGTGCCAATCCTCCGACTATGCACAGCACAAACAATGCTCTTTGTGCAAAGCGCGCCGCCTGGGGGGAAAGCAGCTTTTCTTTATGCCCCAGGCTTTTTGCCATACATCCTGTCAGGAAATAGATCAGACAAACAATACCAAAAAAGATTAATACAAAACCTGCCGCCATAAAGGGAGTTTCAAAATCATACAAATGCGCTGCTATCATTCCAAAGAAAGCAAATGAAGCACCGGTGAATAACAATATAAGCATCCATGCAACGTAGCTTATCGCATTTTTTTTCTGATTCATATGATTACCTGCCTACTCACTCTTCAAAATCTTCTCAATATTATATCTTGGACGTTCTTTTACTTCCATATAGATCTTACCGATATACAGACCTACCATACCAATGGCCAAAAGCTGAAGGCCTCCCAAAAACCATATGGACAAAATCAAAGATGTCCAGCCGGGCACTACACTTCCGCAAAAGAAAGATATCAGTGCATAAACAGCTGCCAGTATGGAGCAGCAGACAATGGCCATTCCAAGTCCCATGATCATACTGATCGGCTTAACACTGAAGCTGGAAATACCATTAAAAGCCAGGGCAAGCATCTTTTTCAAAGGATACTTGGACTCTCCGGCAACACGCTCCTTGCGGTCATAATATACGCAATCCGTCTGATACCCTATCAAAGGCATCATGCCGCGCAAAAACATATTGGTTTCCTTAAATTTAGAGAAATGCTCTACTGCACGTTTGGACATTAAACGGAAATCTGCATGGTTATAAACTGTCTTGACTCCCATAAGCGCCATCAGCTTATAAAAAGCCTGGGCAGTCGTTCTCTTAAAAAAGGTATCTGTCTTTCTTTCCTTACGTACACCATATACAATATCATTTCCCGCATGGAATTTATCGACCATCTCCTCGATAACAGCCACGTCATCCTGCAAATCCGCATCAATGGATACCGTAACATCACTCATCTCCATCGCAGTAAGCAGTCCTGCCGTTAACGCATATTGATGTCCTACATTACCTGCAAGCTTCACACCGCAGACCTGTACAGGGTGCTTTTTATGCTCCTCTTCAATAAGCTCCCAGGTTCTGTCCTTACTTCCGTCATTAACAAAAAGTATAAAGCTGTCTGCAGCTATTTTCCCTTTTCCGGTCAGATCATCCAATACTCCGCGCAGTGCTTCTGAGGCAATTTGCAAAACTTCCTCCTCATTGTAGCACGGAACAACAATCGCTAATCTATCCATGTAATAACCCCTATTCTGTCACCCAAAGGTATATTTTATTCATCCCAGTTATGATATACCGCCTGTACGTCATCATCCTCATCCAAGAGATCCAAAGTTCTCTGAAGATTCTTTACAGCTGTCTCATCAGTAAGCTCCACATAATTTTGAGGAATCATGGTAACCTCTGCACTCATCATCGGAATTTTCTGATCCTCTAAAGCTTTTCTTACTTCTTCAAACGCATCCGGATCGGTTAAGATCTCAAAGCTGTCCTCTTCCTCGGAAAAATCATCAGCGCCTGCGTCCAAAGCGATCATCATTAACTCATCTGCCTCCAGGTCACATTCTTCCTTATCAATAATGATCTGTCCCTTCTTATCAAACATAAAGGATACGCAGCCCATGGTTCCGATATTTCCCTGGCCCTTGGTAAATGCACTTCTGACATTAGCTGCCGTACGGTTCTTGTTATCTGTTAATGCATCAACAATGATCGCAATACCGTTAGGACCATATCCTTCATAAGTAACATATTCATAATTTACATTTCCCACATCACCTGCTGCCTTCTTAATACCTCTTTCAATGGTATCATTGGGCATATTGTTTGCTTTTGCTTTCGCAATAACTGCTGCAAGCTTAAAATTGTTTGCCGGATCCGGACCGCCTTCCTTTACAGC
>CAYXQG010000079.1:0-7772 GCA_964467405.1 uncultured Acetatifactor sp.
CCATAATACCAGGGATTGCACATCCTGTTCCGATTACCATCGGAATAACGGATTTACCGGAAAGACCTACTCTTTTAAAGATCGGATCCAGCACAACCGTTGCACGTGCCATATAACCACAATCCTCCAGCAAAGCAATCAGGAAGTACATTACCATAACCAACGGCAGGAAGCCTACAACAGCACCCACACCGCCGATAATACCATCTACCAAAAGGGACTGAAGGAACGGATTGGCATTCTCTACCAGGCCTGCCACCCATTCCCGGAAGGTTTCGATCCAGCCTACCAGCCAATCAGCAATCCAGGTACCTACTGTGGTCTGGGAAACATAAAATACAAACCACATAACTGCCGCAAAAATCAAAATACCAAGAACGGGATCGGTCACGACCTTATCCAGCTCATCCTGTGCATTCTTCTCCTTAGTCAGTACCTTACGGCTTTCCACCTCTGCCACGATCTTGTTAACAAAAGCATAACGCTTTCTGTCCTCTGCCTCTACTGCAGCCTTGTCATGCAGGTCAATATCGCCCTGAACATAAGGAGCCATCTGTCCTTTTCCGTATAAGGATGCTGCTGTCTTAACAACCTCTGCCAGACCATTGTCCGTACCGGAGGTCGAAACTGTATTAACAACCGGGCAGCCCAGCTTTGCAGATAATGCAGCTGTATCAATCTTTGTTTCCTTTTTGTTGTTAATATCACTTTTATTTAACGCAACAACCACGGGAATACCCAGCTCCAACAGCTGAGTGGTAAAAAACAGGCTTCGGCTTAAATTGGTTGCGTCCACAATATTAATAATAGCATCCGGCCTTTCATTTTTTACATAACCGCTGGTGATACTTTCTTCAGAAGTAAATGGTGACATAGAATATGCACCCGGAAGATCAACTGCGATCAGCTCCTCCATTCCGTCATAATAACTTTTTCTGATCGGACTTTCTTTTTTGTCCACAGTAACACCGGCCCAGTTACCAACACGTTCATTTCTGCCCGTAAGTGCATTGTACATGGTCGTCTTACCACTGTTTGGATTACCCGTTAAAGCAATTCTCATTTTGCTTCCTCCTCATTTTTTAATTATATTTTACTAACTTTGGATAGTCTTAACTAACCTTTGAACAAAATATATGTGGTGATTATCTCACCACTATATTACGATTGCCTTTGCCAGCTGATTGTCAATATTGTATCTGCCATCCTTGATTGAAACAGTACAACTGTCCTTCAAACGGGAAACCACTGTAATCGGTTCACCACTGTAGCAGCCAAGCGTAAAGAGAAATTCATCCAGCTCCTCATCATCTGTCCGGATTTCTCTGATAATATACTCTTCACCAATCTGTACCTCTGTTAAATTCATCGTTCCCTCCTACGCCTCGAACTTTAGTTAGCCTTTGCTAACCAAGATATAGGTTAGCACTAACTAACCATTCTGTCAAGCTCAACATGGAATTTTTTTCATAAAAATCTCTTCCAGATCATTCAGGTTCTGATCGGAATGCTCTATTTCCCTTGCATATCCATAGGCCGCCTTCACATAATCTTCCATGGTAAGTTCTCTCTTTTGCATCCAGACAGCCAGATACAGTTCCCTGATAAAGCGTACACTTTCTACTGCCAGTGCCATTTTGCTGTAGATCCAGTCATCATAGACTGCTCCGCAGAAATATGTATAGAGAAAGAATACAAACAGTCTTTCGCCGATTTCTTCCCATTGCTTTGCAAGCTTCTCATCCTTTTCCAGATATTCTTCAAATTCTCTCAGACTCTCCAGATAATCCTGTTTTCCTTTGGCATACAGAGTATGATGCAGATCATCCAGCACACTACTCCATTCGTCCCGAAGTCTTTCCAGCTCCTGCATGTATCCAAGCAAAGTATACATATGCTCATAGCGGCCGGCCTGCGTAGGCTGCAGCTGAGATAAGTCCATCCTGTCATACCTTTTTATTACATCTTCTATTTCAAAATAAGCTTCCCTGTCAATACATCCCTGCATCTGCCCGGCCATCTGTAGGTAAAGACTCATTTTATCCTCCAGTGTGCCCTCTGCTTCTTTCAGATGCTTTAATACAACAGCTCTGGCATCCTCCAACTGTGTAAAGAGCATGAGATCAAAGTCCTCAAATTCATCCTCCAGCTCATCAGGCATATCGTTCTCTTCTTCTATAAAGTTTACAAAATCCTGTTCCTCCAATAGAAGTTTTGCCGCTACCGGACAGGACAAGGAAAGGGACCACTCTCGCAGTCCCTCATATTCCTCCTCATGTCTGGGATATTTTTTACAGGTTTCACAGAGAGAACCCTCGCCAAGCTCTGTATAAAGGTCGCACAGATTACTGTCATTTAAGAAGGCGCACCTTCTGTTATTCTGGCAGAAGGCGCCCTCCTGCCAGTCTATGCTGTTACGCAGGCGCCTTCCGAAGGCACCCTCCTGCTTCCAATATTTTTCTAAAGAATCCTCATCTATCATGATCTGCCAGCCTGCACAACAGGTATCCGGACACTCATGGGCTATACATTCAAATTTATCATAGTATTTGGGTTTTATATATCTCATGATCTTATAATACAAAATTACCACCGCGGAATACAGGAACTGATGTACCGTCCTTCTTGATACCATCCACCTGCATATCACGGGAACCAAACATAAAATCTACATGTGTCATGGAATGGTTTGCACCGGCAGCCTCCAGCTGCTTCTCATCCATCTGCGTACCACCGGCCACATTCATAGGATAAGCTCTTCCCAAAGCCAAATGGCAGGATGCATTCTCATCGAACAAGGTATTAAAGAATAAAATACCGGTTTCATTGATGGGTGAATCATAGGAGATCAATGCTACCTCTCCTAAATAACAGCTTCCTTCATCATATTCAATCAGATTCTTCAATGCTTCCTCTTCTTTTTCGGCACCATATGCGATTACCTTGCCATCTTTAAATTCCATCCAGAAACCGTCGATCAGCTTGCCCTGATAGCTTAACGGCTTTGTTGCAACCACCTTACCATTCACGCCGTACTTATAAGGCATGCAGAAATTCTCTTCCGTAGGCATATTAGGATTAAAGATCGTTCCGTTTGAAGCCTCTTCACAGCCTCCTGCCCAAATGTGGTTCTCTACCAGCCCCACCCTTAAGTCTGTTCCCAGGCTGTTTGTAAAATGCATTTCCTTGAAATTATGGTCATTCAGCTGCTTGCTGTGATTCAGGATCTCCTTATTATGTGCATCCCACTCTGCCACCGGATCGTTATCCTCACTGACACGCACACTCATCAAAATAGCATCCCACAATGCCTTAACAGCCTCTTCTTCCTCCATATGAGGGAATACCTTCTTAGCCCAGCCTGCAGAGGGAAGTGCTATAATGGACCACTGGCCTTCATTATTCATGGTATATGACTGTAATGGCATGAACTTCTTGCTTGCAGCCATTTGACGTGCCAGCACCTTTTCCGAATCAACATCCTTTAACAAGCCCGGTGTGCTGCTCTCAATATGCAGATAACAGCAGCCCTTCTTCTGTACATATTCCCGCTTGTCATACTGCCACTGAGGGATGTCACTTAAATCTTCTTTGGTCATATATTCATATGCCCATTTGGTATTGTGTTCATTGCTCCAATCTACACATACCTCGCTTGCTCCTGCCTTATAGGCTTCTTCCACGCACAGCTCTACGAATTCATAATTTCTGACCTCGGATGTAATGATCAACATCTGTCCTTTCTGTACATTAACACCCATTTTGACAGCCAGCTCTGCATATTTACGCAATATATTTTTACTTACCATATTAAGATATCTCCTTTTCCTTTCAAGGATCCTATTTTTTGAAATAGTACCTCCAATAATTTCCATCTATAATCGTTTCTGCACAATACTCCTCTTCCAGCCAAGCCATCAGCCAGGTATTTATGGAAAGATCCCATTGCAATTCCCCAAATCCTGAGGCAAGTATGACAACGTCCGGATATTTTCCCGGATTTATCTCCCAATATCGGAGCAGTTTACTATTATAAGTAGGTGTTGACATTACCGTGGGCGCTCCCACCGAAACATCCTCATATAAATAACCCAATGTATCCACCGGTTCTCCCAAAATCCAAATGGTATCTCCCTCATGGATATACTGTTTCCATTCCTTCATGCTGTCCCGCTGTTTTGCAGCACCTGCTTCATCCGTAATGATTCCCATAGCCGGTCCGCTTCTGATCAATGCCATATCGTCTGAAAGAGAACATATCTGGCTTCGTCCGGAAATGGGTGTATGGATATAAATACTCTTAAACAAAACAAGTATCAAAAACAAATGCATTCCCCAAAGAAACCTTCTCCTTATAGAGCCATTTTCTCCAAGTCTTTGAAACCAGCGGTATAGGGGCATTACTGATACACATACAGTTATCAGCATATACGGAACTGCCGGAAGAAAGGGATGGTCTGATAAAAGCATCGTTGCCGCCAGATGCGTGATTCCTATATACAAAGCCGAATCGTACAAACATTTTTCCCGATCGGCTAATTCCCGCCTTTTCCATATTCCTAAGAGCATAATGGCCAATAAAGGAATGCTGTAACCGCTGCGGTTTTTAACACTCAAAATATTGATCAGAAAAACAGCCATCAGAAGATACCAGGAAATCAATATTCCACTTTCTGCCATGAAGGATTTTTTCCCTTCCTCCTTTTTGCCTCCGATCCGGCATATCAGCCCTTCTGTCAAAAGACCGAGGCCTGCAATCAGTGCCAAAAATGCCAGTACCCGCAGAATATCCAGTAAATGACTTCCTGCCTTTGCTGCAAGGCTGACTGTGTGAGAGGGCTCTAATGCCAGTGCACTGCTTAAGCAGCTTATGAGCATATCCGGACCGATATGCACTAAAAGATATATTGCAAAGCTTCCTCCAATCGCTGCACATATCCCCGTAAAAAGCCGGATATCCTTTTTCCACCTTTCGCAATACCGTATCAGAATCATACAGACAGCAATATAGGAAAGCGCAAAAGAGGGGTAGGAAAATATGCCCAGGCACAAATTTATGGCTGAAAGTACTAAAAAAAACTTCCTTCTTTGCTGCAGATATTGCATCAGCATTAACAGCATAAGGGTTCCGAACCACAGCTGCATATTGGAAAACTCAGGCACCAAAAGATCCTTGGGCGAAAGCAGCAAATATAATACTGCTGCCACCTGCGCAGGCTTCTCTTCCGTAAACGCACACATTGTTTTATAAAGAAAAATACTGATCCCGCCACGGATCAAAAGTCCCATCATTTGTATATACAAAACAATTCCTGTTGTGGTGCCGGTAATTACCATATAGAGTTTCATCAAAATGGCGCACAAAAAAGCCGAAGTCTGATGGGGCTCCCACATTTGAGTGATCAGTTCATCCCCTTTTATCATCCGATATGCCATGGCAAGCTGATATTCTGCATCATAGCTGATATTCGTGAACACAAAGGAGGCACAGGCTATGATAGCCAATGCAAAATAAAACCGGTAAATTTTCTTCTCCGTTTTTGTTTTCATTCTCACTCCGCCTACTTAGATACACTGAGCCATTTCAAATAGCCGTTAATAAAGGGATCCAGGGCTCCGTCCAATACTGCATCCACATTGCCGCTTTCCACATCGGTTCTGTGGTCCTTTACCATCGTATAAGGCTGCAATACGTAGGATCTGATCTGGTTACCCCAGCCGATTTCCTTCACCTCACCACGGATATCAGAAAGCTTCTCTACATTGGCTTCCTGCTTTAATAAATACAATTTTGCCTTTAACATCTGCATTGCCTTATCCTTATTCTGGAACTGGCTTCGTTCATTCTGACACTGCACCACAGTACCGGTAGGAATATGCGTGATTCGGATGGCAGATGAGGTTTTATTGATATGCTGTCCGCCTGCACCGCTGCTTCGATAAGTATCAATACGAAGATCCTTTTCATCGATTTCCACATCCAGATCTTCCTCAATATCCGGCATAACATCTAATGATACAAAAGAGGTCTGACGCTTGCCCTGTGCATTGAAGGGAGAAATCCTGACGAGGCGATGTACTCCCTTTTCAGACTTTAAATATCCATATGCATTGATACCATTTACCTGGAATGTAACGGATTTAATACCGGCCTCATCACCATCCAGATAATCTAAAACCTCTATTGAGAAGCCCTTACGTTCTGCCCACCTGGTATACATACGATACAGCATGCTGCACCAGTCGCAGCTTTCCGTACCGCCGGCACCTGCATTCAGCTTCAGTATGGCATTGTTTGCATCATACTCTCCCGAAAGCAATGTACCGATACGAAGTGCCTCCAATTCCTTTTTAAATTCCTCCAGTTCCTCTGAGATCTCAGGTATCAGGGACTCTTCATTTTCCTCATATCCCATCTGGATCAGCGTCAGAATATCCTCATACTGGGTTTCCAGCTTTTTATATTCTCCCACCGTATCCTTCATATTCTTTAATTCTTTCATTTGCTTGTTAGAGCGGTCCGGGTCATCCCAAAATCCGGGATCCTCCATTTCCCTCTCTAATTCTTCGATCCGCTTTGCCTTACTGTCCAGGTCAAAGTGAATCCCTCACTTCCGCTAAAGGTGTTTCATATGTCAGTATTTCTGATTTCATCTGATCTAATTCTACCATTAACTTCACCCACTTTCTTAATAATATTCTGTTTTGAGAGGGCATTTCTGCCTTCTCATTATATAAATATAGCAGTTCTTCAGCCTCCTGACAAGGTGCCTCAGAACTGCCATATATGATTTATTTTCTTCCGCAGCACTGCTTATATTTCTTGCCGCTTCCGCATGGACAGGGATCATTCGGATAAATCTTCTCATCGGTCTTCTTCACCGGTGCTTTTGCAACTGATTCATCCTTATTAGTACCCGTCACCTTGGCAACCTGCTCTCTTTCCACCTTCTGCTCTACTCTGATATGGAACAGGGTCCTTACAGTTTCTTCCTTAATGTTCTGTGTCATTTCCTCAAACATTTCATAACTGCTCAGCTTATACTCTACAACAGGATCCTTCTGTCCATATGCCTGTAAGCCAATGCCCTGACGCAGCTGATCCATATCATCAATATGAGCCATCCACTTTCTGTCAATTGCCTTTAAGAGGATAACACGTTCTACTTCACGGATTGCTTCAGGTTCCGGGAATTCAGCTTCCTTTGCTTCATAAAGCTTCACAGCTTCTTCCTTCAGCTGCTGCTTCAGACCGCTCTTCTTAGGCTTCAGAACGCGTTCTCTGGTAACAGGCTGCAATGGAATGGTAGGAATCAGTAGGGAGTTCAATTCATTGAAATCCCACTCATCTGCATCCATATCATCATTGATACTGATATCTACACAATTCTCCACAATGTCCGTGATCATCTTGTAGATAACATCTCTCATACTCTCACCGTTTAATACACGGCATCTTTCTTCATAGATGATCTCTCTCTGCTCACTTAAAACACGGTCATATTCCAACAGATTTTTACGAATACCGAAGTTATTATTCTCGATCTTCTTCTGTGCAGACTCAATTGCATTGGTCAGTGCCTTGTGTTCAATTTCCTGACCTTCCGGAATACCAAGTGCGTTGAACATATTGATCAGACGCTCTGAACCAAAGAGTCTCATCAGATCATCCTGCAATGAGATGTAGAATTTGGACTCACCCGGATCACCCTGACGTCCGGAACGTCCGCGCAGCTGATTGTCAATACGTCTGGATTCATGACGCTCTGTAC
>CAYXQG010000080.1:0-7740 GCA_964467405.1 uncultured Acetatifactor sp.
ATTCGATCATTATCGTCTGCTTGTGCTTTATCGGAACTTCTATATTGAAAACACCTTATGCTGCCCTGGTAAGTGTGATCATTGGTGTAACGAATGTGATTCCCTTCTTTGGTCCTTTTTTAGGGGCGATTCCATGTTCGGTGCTGATTCTGGTAGTAGATCCGATGCATCCGCTTAATTTTGTTTACTTTGTTATATTTATACTGGTATTACAGCAGATTGACGGTAACTTTATCGGTCCTAAGATTTTGGGAGATTCCACAGGCTTATCCAGCTTCTGGGTTATTTTTTCCATTACATTATTTGGCGGTATGTTAGGCATTCCGGGTATGATTATCGGAGTTCCGTTATTTGCAATTATTTATGCGGCTGTTAATTCCCATGTCAGCGAAGCACTTATCCGAAAACAGCTTTCACCCAAGACGGAGAATTATACAAACGTGGAATGTATCGATGAAGACGGTAATGTTAGGCGTTTTGCATCCTTCCATGAAAAAAACAGCAAAAATTTTTATTCAGGCAGTAAGTTTATCACCAGCGTGGATGAATGGAGATATCGCTATCATAAACAATTAGAGGAAGAGCGTGCGGCAGAAGAGAAGAGTGGGGAAGCAGCAGAAGACGCAGATACGGAAAATGAGGTAAAGTAAGCTTATGAGATTTGTAATACAACGCGTAAAATATGCTAAAGTTGAAGTGGAGGGAGAAATAACAGGACAGATTGAGGATGGCTTTTTGGTCCTGATCGGTATCAATAATGAAGACAATCGTGAAATTGCAGACAAAATGATAAAGAAGCTTGTAAATATGCGTATTTTTCAGGACGAAAACGGCAAGACAAATCTTGCCCTAAATGATGTTAACGGCAGCTTGCTTCTGGTATCACAGTTTACCCTTTATGCAGATTGTAAAAAAGGAAACAGACCATCCTTTGTCCATGCGGGTGCTCCTGATATGGCAAATGATTTATATGAATATATTATTGACCGATGCAGGGAAAAGGTTCCTATAGTTGAAAAAGGTATCTTTGGTGCTGATATGAAGGTTTCCTTGTTAAATGATGGTCCGTTTACTGTGATTTTGGATTCGGATGAGCTGTAGAAAGAGAGATGCAACTATTCGCAAAAGCCTTCTTTAACGAATAGTTGCACCATGAAACATACAATATTAGATCTTTTCTGATAAAACAGAGACATTTTGGGATTGCTATTTTTGCAATTACAAGGTATGTGCTCTGTTTTTTACTGTCTGATTGAAATTCTCAATTTCATGCGTATATTCTTCTTCCATGAACTGTGAATGAATGAGAAAATCTGCCGTAGCTTTATTATTTGCAAAAGGAATATCATAAACCTGTGCAATTCGAAGCAATGCTTTTACATCAGGATCATGTGGCTGTGCTGCTAAGGGATCTGAAAAGAAAATGACCATATCGATCTTACCTTCGACAATTTTGGCACCTACCTGCTGGTCACCGCCCAGGGGGCCGCTGTTATAACCTTTTACGGATATACCGACACGTTCTGTGATCATACGTGCTGTTGTACCGGTACCGCAGAGCTTGTGCTGTGAGAGAATTTCACGGTTTGTTTCACACCAATCAAGCATTTCCTGTTTTTTTCCGTCGTGTGCAATTAAAGCAATTGTTTTCTGTTTCTTGATCGTCATTGTTAACTTATTCACAACCATATTATTTACCTCCTGAAATAAGTTATATTTAATTGTTTTGGGATAATCCTTTTAATTTTTCAAGCAATTCCAAATCATCCTGGGTAATTCGGATATTGGACTGTATTTCTTTTCCATCAGGTGTAATAACTTTACATTCGATCACGGTTCCCTCATGGACACCGGCTTGGCTGACAGACTTGATAAATTGAATGAACTTCGGATGATTCTTCTGAAATTTATCCAAAGCAGGTTTTATGGTAAGTAAAGACATTGGATTCATATTGTAACTCCTATTATACGATGATCAGAGGATTTGGTGTATTTGTTATCATATCATGGACACCCTTATAGGTATTGTATGCCATGGCACGAACCACTTTTTCAGTATAAAAAGCTGTGTGCGGTGATAATATGACATTTGGGAAGGACCTTAAAATGGCCAGCTGTCTGTTTTCAATCGGATCATTCATTCGATTGATATAGATCAGACCGTCCTCATTTTCCAAAACATCCAAAGCAGCCTGCCCTACTTTACCGGACTCAAGGCTTGAGATCAAAGCGTCCGCGTCGATCAAGGTACCTCTGGCTGTATTTATAATGATCACACCATCCTTCATACGATCAAAAGCCGCAGCATCCAACAGGTGATAATTATCACTTGTAGCAGGGGTATGAAGTGTGATGATATCGGAAGTCTGGTACAACTCATCTAAAGAAACATATTCTGCATACTGTTTTATTTCATCGTTTGGATAAATATCATATGCAAGGATCCGGCATCCGAAGGAGCTCAAATGCTTGATAACGGTTCTCCCGATCTGTCCGGTACCGATAACACCCACTGTACAGTCACAGATATCCTTTCCCATCTTTCCCTTTAAAGTATAATCCTGGATTTTGGCACGCTCTAAAATGTGACAGATGTTTCTGCAGCACATTAACATCAGCATAATGCTGTAATCAGCAACTGTTTCAGGTGCATAATTCACATGGCAGACACCTATACCCAGCTCCTTCGCATGCTGCAGATCAATATGATCAAAGCCGATGGAACGTGTTGCAATATAACGGACGCCGACTGCATAAAAACGATCCAGCATGTCTGCATCCAGATTGCAGGGGGTTACACTGATCGCATCATATCCTGTTGCCAAAGAAACATTATTATGATCAGGATATTCTGTTGTATAAGCATATTCTGCATTAAAATCAGCTGCCAATTTGTCAAAAAATGCTTTTTCATCAAATTCTCTTAAACAATATGCAAATATTTTCATGTATATTGACCTCCTTAGTCAAATTTTGAAATTACATATATATAATTTGGGGATTTTTATAATTTGTAGGGAGATGTTTCAGCTGCAAAAAAATATGCTGCGAGCTGTGCTCTGGAGCTGAATTCTTCTGTTTCCAAAAGCTTTTGAACTTCTTCCTTGGTATAGAAAGCGGCACTGATCTCCTCATTGTCAGAGGTATGATCCTCCATATGCCCTTCTGCTTCCACAAAGGCAATATATGTTTTTGTATCAGAAATAGCAACAGCCGAATAGGAAGGCGGCAGAATGGCTTTGATCTTTTTAACCGACAGACCGGTTTCCTCGTATAATTCCCGACTGATACAAGCCTCTATACTCTCCCCCTCTTCTATCATACCGGCGCAGAGATTGTATATGGTTTTGTTAACGCCCATGCGAAATTCATGGAGCAAAAGCATTTTGCCGTCACAGGTGGCAATAATGGATACTCCGCTGGGAAGCTTTCCGATATCGGACACTTCTTTTAATTCCTTACGGCTGACAATTTCATACTTCTTTTCACGGCCGGCTTTATTCATATAGGTCAGCTCATAATTTTTTAAATATTTACCGTCTCTGACCTTTTCCAATCCTACAAATTTCAGTGTGCTCAGATCCTTTCCTCTATATTTGATATTCGATAAAATTGCTCCCTTAAGGAACGATTCACCTTTTTCCTTGTGATTTCCATAAGCCCCAGGGGCGTTATATCAATAACTGTAGTAGTGATATTGTCTGATTCGGTCAATTCCTTCATGAGTTTTATCAAATCTGCTCTGGCCGAAGAATCCCTCATATTAATAAAGTCTATGATAATTATGCCGGAAAGGTTACGTAAACGTATCTGCAAGGCCGCTTCTCTGGCTGCTTCCGCATTGATTATCTGAATTGCTTCTTCATTTTGGGTTCCCTTTATCATTTTGCCGGAGTTGACATCTATGGAGGTCAAACACTCCGTCTGTTCGATTACCAGATTGGCACCGGATTTTAACCAAACAGTTTTTGACATTGCTTCACTCATTTTAGTTTCCAGAGAGTATAACTTTGATAGAGAGAAGGTATCTTCATACAGTCTTAAGGGCTTGGGATATCCCTGTAAGCTCGTATAAGCCCTGGGAAGGTCTGTTAATATCTCTTCATATTCTGATGAACGAAATGTACTCAAAACGGCCTCGTAGGGCGTTTTAGGAGCTTTGATCATAGAAAAACAGGTCCTGTGTCCGGCATTTTCAAGCATTTCCCTAAAGGCTGCTTCTTCATAAGAAAGCTGCTGTAAAAACAGCTCTCTGCTTTCTGAAAAAAGATTTCCGGCTGATGTTCGAACCACAACTCCGAAGTCCGGCAAATGAGCACATTGTCTGTACGTTCCTGAAGCATCCATCAGAAAATGCTCCTGCAGACAGCTTTTCACTTCTGTTTTGAGTTGTCCGGACAATTTCGCGGATATACCCACGTTCCTGCTTCCTAAGGTAAAAACAAAATACTCACTTTGCTGACTGACCTGACAGGTCAAAGCAGCCTGTTTTGTCTTTAAAGCATCTCTTTGAAGCTGTACAAGGATCTCATCTCCCTGTAATAAACGTCCGTCATATTCCCTGTTTAAAAGAAAGGGATCTTTGGCATCTCCAAAGGACAAAAAGCATAACTCACCATTTGCAATCTCTACAAAACAGGCATTTAAGTTTTTTACGACATTTTTTACTTTGCCTATATAGACAGCACCAATTCTGGAAGCATTATCCAGAACACATGCAGACAAAAGGCGGTTATTTCGCATCAGAAAAGCCATCTCGGTATTCTGATATGCAGTAAGTATTACCTTCCCGGAGGCGGTATTATTTAAGGGATCTTCTTTATATTTTTCATGTGTTTGCAATATGTTTCTGCTCATACAATTTCAGTTCCGATAGCGTCTAAGGGAACCAGACGCGGCCTTTTGTTTGGCTTGGCTAAATTGGTATAGGTTTCTTCTCTGGTTATTAGCAGTGCATTTTCCTGCAAAGACTCACCAAACATATTCAGAAATGCTTCGATCAATACAGCAGGTCTGATATTTCCTGAACTGGAGGCATCCACCAGAATATATATGGATCCGTCCTCGTTTATCTCAAATTCATAGATACCTGGCTTTAAATCAACCTCCAAGGTGCTTTTCTTGGTTTCCTTGGTGATGAGAATCTGCTCCTGTTCTAAAAACCTGGCTAAATTATCCTTCATAGAAAACCCGGGTGCTCTTCCTTCACGGAAACGTATGGTATAGCCTGCTGCGGCTACACTTGCCATGGCATTTCCTGCCCCTTCCGGCAGCTCTTTTACAGAGATTACCTCGATCCCGTCCGCAGCAACCGCATTCAGACGATCCATAATGTCCTGACTTGTTGTAACGGTATTTAATTCGATATCCATGTACTCACCATTGCTTTCCAAGCCAACTCCCAAAGGTGAAGCAAATGACATGATCTGATGGGGACTATAGCCGGCAGAATAAGCGATATCCAATTCTGCTCTGCGAATTGCTTTCTGAAAATAACGCATTACATCCAAATGTCCGATGAAACGGATCGGACCGTATTTTTTAAATTTCACTCTGACCTTCATATTATTTACATCCTTTATATTTCCCTAAAATCATCCGTTAAAAATCAATCGGCTTCTCTTGGCTCGAAACAGATTCCACCGCCAAATCTTGCAGCACCACAGCCCTGGCATTTTAACTTGCAGTTTTCGGAAACTTCTTCCCTCTGTGCTTTCAGCCACTCTCTTTTTAAGAATTCCTTTGTTACGCCGCAGTCGATAAAATCCCAGGGGAATACTTCATCAAGGGATCTTTCGCGGGTAGTATAAAAGCCAATATCCAGGCCGCATTCCTTAAAGGTGTCCAGCCATACATCATTCTTATAATATTCACCCCATGCATCGTAGAAGCATCCCTTTTGATATACCTTCAGGATCACCTCGTTCAAACGACGGTCACCACGAGCCAGGACACCTTCCAGTACACTGGCATCAGCTTCATGATAATTATACTTAATACTCTTTTGATTCAATTGCTTTGTAATGGCAGTTCTGGTCTGGTAGGCCTTATCCAGAAATTCTTCCTTGGTACACTGTTTAGCCCACTGGAAAGGGGTAAAAGGCTTCGGTACAAAGAAGGAGGTACTGGTTACAATCTGAACCTTTCCGTTTGTACGTTCCTCCTTGGGAACTACATCAAAGAAGGTTGCAGCAATCTTATTGGACAGTTCTGCAATGCCCACAATATCTTCTTCTGTCTCTGTAGGGAGTCCAAGCATGAAGTAAAGCTTTACACGAGTCCATCCGCCTTTAAAGGCAAGAGTAGAACCCTGAATGATCTGCTCCTCCGTAAGGCCCTTATTGATTACATTACGAAGTCTCTGGCTGCCGGCTTCCGGAGCAAAGGTCAGGCTGGATTTCTTCACATCCTGCACTTTACTCATAACATCTAATGAGAATGCATCGATTCTTAAAGAAGGCAGAGAAATATTTATTTTTTTCTTATTGCATTCTTCAATCAGGAAATCAATAAGTTCCGGCAGTTTACTATAATCACTGGAGCTTAAGGAACTTAAGGAAAGCTCTTCGTGTCCTGTATTTTTCAGCATTTCCACTGCATATTTCTTTAGTGTTTCCACATCACGCTCACGTACCGGACGATAGAGCTGTCCTGCCTGACAGAATCGGCAGCCGCGGATACAGCCTCTCTGGATTTCCAAAACAACACGATCCTGAGTAACCTTAATGTACGGAACCACAGGCTTCATGGGATAATTAGTATGTGTAACGTCCATGACGATTTCCTTCTGGATCATAGAAGGAATACCATCCTCCGTAGGGGTGAAGGCATCAATCGTACCATCTTCCTTATAAGTTACCTCATAAAAGGACGGAACATATATTCCGGAAAGCTTAGCTGCCCTTCTTAAAAATTCCTTTCTACCTAAATGCTGTTCTTTGCATTCTTCATATAAACTGATCAATGTACGGTACTGCGTTTCGCCTTCCCCGATATAGAAAAGATCAAAGAAATCAGCAATAGGCTCCGGATTATAGGTACATGGGCCGCCACCGATCACGATAGGACAGTCCTCTCCTCTATCCTTGGCAAGCAAGGGAATCTGTGCCAGATCAAGTATCTGAAGAATATTGGTATAACACATCTCATACTGAATGGTAATACCCAAAAAGTCAAAATCCTTGACCGGATCCTGGGATTCTAAGGCAAAAAGAGGAATCTTTTCCTCGCGCATGATTTTGTCCAGATCTAACCAGGGCGAGTAAACACGCTCACACCATACGTCTTCCATTGCATTGAACATATCATAAAGGATCTGAATGCCCAAATGGGACATACCGATCTCATATACGTCCGGGAAACACATGCAAAAACGCACCGGAATATTTTTTGATTTTGTGACGGAGTTGACTTCGCCTCCGATATACCGCGCCGGCTTCTCGATTTTCATCAAAATATCGTCATTTAATGCTAATTTTCTCATAATTCACCTTGATATCCTTAAAATATTTGTTGTAAATACTATTTTGTGTTCAATTATACACTGTGATACAAAATAACGCTGATGACTTATTTTATCATAATCTCGTTTGATTGTTAAGCAGTTTTGGGAAATATTTCTGTGTTAATATTTATTTTTATTACTAAAGTTGACGGTCTTATTCACCGGTCTTACGGAGGTTAAGATGGGCCTAAAGAAATCATTTCTCCAATCAACTTATACTCAGCGCGGGATTCATC
>CAYXQG010000081.1:0-7735 GCA_964467405.1 uncultured Acetatifactor sp.
CCATATGTACTCCTTGTCTTGTAAAACCTTTTACATCGCATATATTATAGCACAGATACTCATAAAATTGTACGTTTTTCACAGATTATTAATCCTTTTTTAAGAATACAGGAGTCCAGTCCCCATTCTTAGCAGGGAACAAAATCCTATACAGCTGCCTTTTACATGTCACTGTATTATTTTATTCAGGAAAGAAAAAATATATGACAAAATAGTTTTCCCTTTACAAGAAACGTGATAAACTGTTTTTGAGCATTGCCTGTCCGGTCCCTTCTGCCGGCTGTTTCCTGACAGCTGCAGTGATCGGATATGATATATAGAAGGAGTGAAAAAGATGTTTCGTTTATGGGCCAAAGAATTGAAAAACAACCGTCTGGTGCGGGATATCGTCATAGCGGATGACAGTCAGGATACCAGAACACATAAAGTATTTCGTGCAATGGATGAGGTCTGTTATTCCTTTGATCTGAGCAAGCCCATCTGGCTTGATAAGACCATTGCTGAATTTAAGCGTCATGATAAAGCACGCTTCACTCAGGACAATTTCATTGATCATATTGATTTTGATTATCTGGAGATCCATGTGATCGAAGAAGATTAAGAGCTGCCGCGGGCAGTTCTTTTTTTGTATTTCCGGGAAGAAAAAGGGATGTGCCGTGAATCATTTCAAAAAATCTGCTTAGTGCTTGACATATCAAGAAGCTTGTTGTAATATCAAGGTGTGTTACATATAGTTTTTAAAACTACATATAATAGTTTTGGTTCTTATTCAAGGAGGTATGACTTATGCAGATAACAATACGAGAGCCGGCAAGTGCATTAACCCATTTTGCAGCCATGATGATGACTGTCTTTTCTTCTGTTCCCCTTTTGGTAAAAGCTGCTGCCAATACAGGCAGCAGGGATTTTACTGCCATGTGTGTCTTTATTATCAGCATGATCCTGCTTTACGGAGCAAGCGCCACCTACCACAGCGTGAATCTGACCGGAAGCAGACTTCGGTTTTTCAGGAAGATCGATCACATGATGATATTTGTATTGATCGCCGGCACCTATACACCGGTCTGCCTGATCATTCTCGGAGGCAACTTAGGCTATACCCTCTTAACTGTAGTCTGGAGCATTGCCATCGTCGGTATGCTGATCAAGGCATTCTGGATCACCTGTCCCAAATGGTTCTCCTCCCTGATCTATATCTCCATGGGCTGGGTATGTGTTTTTGTATTCAGGGAGCTTTTCAATACCCTTCCCACAGCAGCTTTTCTGTGGCTTTTGGCTGGGGGCATCATTTACACGGTCGGCGGCATCATTTATGCTTTAAAGCTTCCCCTGTTCAATACCCATCACAAATTTTTCGGCTCCCATGAGATCTTCCATCTTTTTGTTATGGGCGGAAGCCTGTGTCATTTTATCTTTATGTATCTGTATGTAGCCTGATCTTTTAAACAACAAACAAGGCCCCGGCTTAGAACCGGGGCCTTACTTTTTAATTTAGTCTTCATATCCGTTAGGATTGTTGCTCTGCCATCTCCATGAATCAGCGCACATTTCCCTGATACCATACTGTGCTTCCCAGCCAAGCTCTTCCTTAGCCTTGGTCGCATCTGCATAACAGGTTGCAATATCGCCTGCCCGACGCTCCTTGATCACATAAGGAATCTTCACACCGGTAGCCTCTTCAAAATTCTTTACCAGATCCAGTACACTGTAACCGGTTCCGGTTCCCAGATTATAGATCTTTAAGCCTGCATTTTCCTCAATCTTCTTAAGTGCCTTCACATGACCGATTGCCAGATCCACTACATGGATATAATCACGCACGCCTGTTCCGTCATGGGTATCATAATCATTGCCGAATACACCCAGCTCCTTTAACTTGCCAACAGCCACCTGTGTAACATAGGGCATCAGGTTGTTGGGGATACCGTTTGGATTCTCACCCATGGTTCCGCTCTTGTGTGCACCGATAGGATTAAAGTAACGAAGCAGGATCACGTTCCATTCCGGATCAGCCTTCTGGATATCTGTCAGGATCTGCTCCAGCATAGACTTGGTCCATCCGTACGGATTGGTACATTCTCCCTTCGGGCACTCCTCTGTGATCGGAATAAAAGCAGGATTGCCATATACGGTTGCGCTGGAGGAGAAGATAATATTCTTGCAATTATGTTTTCTCATCACATCCACCAAAGTCAGGGTACCTGCAATATTGTTTTCATAATACTCCCAAGGCTTTCTCACGGACTCGCCTACAGCCTTTAAGCCTGCAAAATGGATTACTCCGTGGATCTCTTCCTTTGTAAAAATCTCTTCCAGGGCCTCTCTGTCCAGAATATCTGCTTTGTAAAAGGGCACCTTCTTACCGGTAATAGCTTCCACTCTTTTTAAAGATTTCTCGCTGGAATTGCTTAAATTGTCCACTACCACCACGTCATAACCTGCATTCTGCAGCTCTACTACAGTGTGACTTCCGATGTATCCGGCTCCTCCGGTTACTAAAATTCTCATACCACGTTTCCTCCCTTATCTTTTTTGATATTACCTCTTTATCTTATCTAAATCTTACTCTGAAACAGCCCAAAACAGCAATACAAATTTGTTATTACAATCAGTCAAAATGTTAACCGGTTTACAGCTCCACTCCGTTTTCCTTCAGCAGCTGTCTGGCAGTTTCTACAGAGTCAACACCTGTTTTGTTTTTAATAGGTGCAAACTCCTTATGACGCACCACCTCATAGGGCAGGCAGCCCGCCAACTGATGGATCATATCCAATATGAGGTTCTCAAACTTATAACCGTTTGGTTCCTGAGGCTTTACCGTTTCACCTGCTTCATTGACATAAGGGATCTTCTTTTCCACCACATGCAGGGGCAGGCTTCCGTCCAAAAGCTCCTCCAGGGCACTTACCTTGAACAGATAATTTAAGATCACACCGAAATTGTAGGCAGGATTGCCCTTTTTATCCCTGGCTGTCATCATCTCCTCCGTCAGTTCATAATACTCTATGATAGAAGGTTTTCCGTCCTCAAGACACATAACACCTACCTTTTCATCCGGTGCATTCTTGCGTACGACCTTGGAGCCTACTGCACAATCCTTCTGAATGCTTGCACCGATGAAGCAGGGATCTGCGATCTTCTGCAGCACATTATCCACTGCAAAGACATTCAGCCACTCAATGCCCTCTTTTTTGATGATCTGCAGCATCCCCTTATTTTTCATGGAAACAAACCAGCCGCCGTTTCCGTTGGGCGAGGTGGCAAGCTTTCCTTTTTCCTCCAGGAAAATCTTTCCGTTATAATCAGCAGCTGCTGCCATCTCCTGCTTAAAGAAGTGCACATAATCCTCATGATAGCCAAAGAAGGCATGCTCTTTCAAGAAAGCAATGGTGCTGTCGTTATTTTTGTCACTGGTCATAACAAACAGATGAAGCCAGGTGCCTGTCAATGCTGCCGCATCCTTCAAATTGTGAAACAGGCACTCAAAAATGTACAGATCCCTGGTTTCTCCTATATTATACATTCCCTTAGGATCATCTGAGCCAAGTCTGGTGCCCATGCCGCCTGCCAGAAGTACTGCACCGATCTTTCCTTCCTTTAAGGCCAGCATGCCTGTTTCCGTAAAGCTCTCCCTGTTAGCTTCTATCTCCTCCAGCTCCATGGCAGCTAAGGGGGTGATCCGTCCCTTTTTTACAAGCTCCTCCCTGTTGTCAATGGCAGCAAGGATGCTCATATCCGTTTCTTCGATCTGGGTCAATAAAGCCTGTTTTTCCTCTGCAGACAATTCATCATAATATTGTAAAAGATGTTCCTGTCCGTATTGTTCCAATTTAAGCTTTGCTTCCTGTAAAGTCATATTTTTCCACTCCTGTATCATCACTTATGATTCTGTCAATTCATCCAATGTGCCGAACCGGTAGCCCATTTCTTCCCACTTTGTAAGCAGCTCATCCATGATCTCGGCATTGGTCTTGGAGGTGCTGTGAAGCAGCACTATGGCTCCCGGATGAATTCGGCCAAGAAGCTTTTCGTAAGCCTCCTCATGGGTGGGCTGATCCTCCTGATACCAGTCCACATATGCCAGGCTCCAGAAAAAGGTATGATACCCAAGTTCCTTTGCCATCTCCAGATTTTTCTTTGAATATTTTCCCTGAGGAGGCCTGTAATAACGCACCATTTCCTCCCCTGTTACTTCCTTATACAATTCCTCAACGCCCCGGATCTCCTTTAAGAAGCTCTCAGGATCTTCAATCTTGGACATATCCGGATGTGTAAGGGTATGATTTCCCACCGTATGACCATCCTCTGCCATTCGCTTTACTAACTCCGGTGCCGTGTCCAGATAGTGACCTACCACAAAAAAGGTAGCCTTTACCTGATGCTTCTGCAGGGCATCCAGTATGGTCTGTGTATATCCGTTTTCATATCCTGCATCAAAGGTCAGATAAATGACCTTTTCCTCTGTATCCGCCACATAAAAGGCATCGTCTTCCCTTAGTTTTTCTGCGGAAACATTGCCCGTGGGCTTCGTTCCCTCTTCTCCAAAGCCAAGTCCCCAGTTCTGTGTTCCTGCTGCCGAGACGGCCTTTGGCGCCATCCGGGCCGCTGTCATTGCCATGGCCCTTCCCGCCAAAAACATTGCCAACAGAAACAGGACCGTAAGTAGATTTTTAAAATTCAGCCATGCCGGCAATATATCCGGGTCGATCCAATTCTTCATTCTGATATCCTGATTTTACCTTTGCTATCACTATATGAAGACCTGCCCGTGAAAAGACCTAGAAAAATCCGCTCAGCTCCTGATAAAGCCGCTTTGCATAGCTGTCCGTCATACCGCATATGGAATCTGTTACCAAAAGCAGCCTGAGATACAGCTTCTCCGTCTCGTCCTTATCCTTGCTGTATATTTTGTAAATAGCCTTGTAATTATCAGAGATCAGGGAGATCAGCTTATGCTGTACCTCCGTCATATATTCGTCCGTATCATAAAGGATGGCCGCTCCCACAAAGCGCTCCAACAGAAAATACATCATACTCTCTGCAGCGATCTCCAGCTTATAAATAGGCTCCGTCACAAAGGCGTAACGATAGGCAATATCGCTGAGCACAGCAGAAAGCCTCTCTCCATAGCCTCCGCTAAGTAACTCCTTCTGATATGTACCTGCCATGATCTCCTCATAATGCTTCGCAAAATTCTCTGTTGCACAGCTAAGCAGGCGTCCCTGTACGGTCACCATCCAGTTCTGCACTGCATTCATGGCCGGCTTTGCCATGCCTCTTTCCAAAGCCTGTTCATACCGATGCTCCAAAAGCCTTACAAGCTTAAAATACTCACCGTCCGCAGGCTCCCCTTCACCGCCCTTTGTCAGCTCATGGATCAGCTGCTCATAAGTAATGCAGCCCTTCTTAAAGGCATCCTCCATATCCGCAGTCTTATACGCAATATCGTCTGCCGCTTCCAGGACAAATGCCAGAGGATGACGTCTGCCATTGGTTCCCAGAGTGTCCTGTATCTTCGAAAACAGTTCCCTCTCTGCATAAAAGTATCCCATCTTCTTGGTATGTATGTCCCCGCTGTTTGTGTCAATCTCCAGGGAGGACACCGGATACTTGATAATGGTTCCCATAAGTGCCTGGGTCAGGTTCATGCCATGCTCATCTATTAAATAATGAAGCTTGCCAACCAGACGAAGTGCCTGGGTATTGCCTTCAAAATGATAAAAATCATTCCTCATCCGGGGTGTCAGCCACTGCTCCAGGCTTTTTCCCTTAAATTGTATCCTGCCCATATTCAGCTGAAACCATTCCCTGATCACAGTCTCCCCGAAATGTCCGAAGGGAGGATTGCCTATATCATGCAGCAGTCCCGCACATTGCAGGATATCGCACACATCCGCCTGATATCCGGGCAGAAATGCCGGATCCTTGATCTCTAAAAGGATCTTCTGGGAAATATTCTGTCCCAGGGACTTGGCAAAGGAGGATACCTCCAATGAATGGGTCAGTCTCGTCCTGATAAAATCACTCTTATCCAAAGGAAATACCTGTGTCTTATCCTGAAGACGCCGGAAGGATGCGCTGCCGATGATCCTGTGATAATCCTTTTCAAATTCTGTTCTTAAATCTGCGGAATTGCTCTTACCCTTTACGCTCCGTATTCTTTCCGAAGATAACAGTCTGCTCCACTCCATATGCCTTTCCCCTTTGTAAAATTCTTACCTTTATCTTACCCTTTCTCATGCGGTTTCGCAACCCATTAGAAAAAAACAAATAACCAAATTTTTAAATAATTACGAAAGCTTTTTCTTGCGTCCATGAATCATTTGATATATAATGGTACTAGTTATAGGTTCTAAACCTTAAAAATACAATGATAGGAGGCCTCTATGATCACTTCAAATACCGATATGGATCTTGCAAGAAGAATCCGTCAGATTCGAATTGAAAATCAGTTGACTCAGGAGCAGGTTGCACGTGCTTTAGACGCTACTCCCGGCTATATTTGTAACGTAGAAAACGGTAGAACAGCAATGTCATTACGTATGCTCGTATACTTTGCAAAGCTTACCAATACTACTTTAGATTCCTTAGTAGGCAGTATGGACAGCTCATATACTGCTACTGCTATTGACAACGAAATTATGGGATTACTTGCTGATTTCTCTGACAAAGATAAGTTAAAGTTAATCGACACCCTGAAAATCTGGAAGGACAAATAGTCCTTCCTTTTTTTTCGAAAAAGCACTTGTGCTTTTCGACATTTTCTATATAATATTATAAAAGGTAGCGTGAGAATGTATCACTGCGCCAAAATGCTTCTCACTAAACAGGTCTTTTATATGCGAGAGCAAAAGGAGGAAATATTAATGCCAAAAAGAGCAGACATAAACAAAGTACTGATTATTGGTTCCGGTCCCATTATTATCGGACAGGCATGCGAGTTTGACTACTCAGGTACACAGGCTTGTAAAGCACTACGTAAGCTGGGATATGAGATTGTACTGGTGAACTCCAACCCTGCAACCATCATGACCGATCCCGAAACAGCTGATGTAACTTACATCGAGCCACTGAACGTGGAAAGATTGGAACAGATCATTGCAAAGGAACGTCCTGACGCACTTCTTCCCAATCTGGGCGGACAGTCCGCATTGAACCTTTGTGCAGAATTAAACAGCAAAGGAATTCTGGATAAATATCATGTAAAGGTGATCGGTGTCCAGGTCGATGCGATCGAACGTGGTGAGGACCGTGTTGAATTTAAGAAGGCAATGAATGCACTGGGCATCGAAATGGCCCGCAGTGAGGTTGCTTATACTGTAGAAGAAGCACTTGAAATTGCTGACCGTTTGAATTATCCCGTAGTACTTCGTCCCGCATATACCATGGGCGGTGTAGGCGGCGGTCTCGTATATAATAAGGAAGAGTTAAAGACAGTTTGTGCCCGTGGTCTGCAGGCCAGTCTGGTAGGACAGGTTCTTGTAGAAGAGTCCATTTTGGGTTGGGAAGAGCTGGAAGTTGAGGTTGTCCGTGATGCTGACAACAATATGATCACCGTATGCTTTATCGAAAATATCGATCCCTTAGGCGTACATACCGGTGACTCCTTCTGTTCTGCTCCCATGCTGACCATTTCCAAGGAATGTCAGGCACGTTTGAAGGAACAGGCCTTCAAGATCGTAGAAAGCGTACAGGTAATCGGTGGTACCAACGTACAGTTTGCACATGATCCTGT
>CAYXQG010000082.1:0-7662 GCA_964467405.1 uncultured Acetatifactor sp.
GATCTCAGCAATTGCCTTATTGGGATTTTTCAGCATTGCCAGGAATAAATGTTCCACTGAAACATATTCATCTCCCATCTGCTTTGCTTCATCCTCTGCACTGATCAATACCTTATTCAGATACTGGCCGATAAATACCTGTCCGCCCTGAACCTTGGTCCTTTGCTGCAGGGCCTGCTGCGTACGATTTAGAAAATGCTCTTTGGAAATCTCCATCTTCTCGATCAGCTTTAAGATCAGGCTGTCGTCTATGGTCAGCAGGCTGTAGAGCAAATGTTCCTGCTCAATTTCCTGATTGCCGTATTCATATGCTAATTTTTCGCAGTTCTGAACGGCTTCTATTGACTTTTGTGTAAATTTAGAAATATTCATAATCTGCCTCCGTTTCTCCGTAATGTACACCTCCCTGACGGACATCATCCATTACGGAATAATTATTTTTTGTTTGTTCTATAACCAATATAACACATAAAACACAGAAATCAATATCCGAATTCTAAACATTTTATTAAATAACCCTCGCCCCCGGCAGGACATAGATCTCTATCCGATGCTGCATCGAATAGAGATCTATGCCCTGCCGGGGGGCGAGGGGATCATTTTACTCTATATCGTAAATTCTTGTATATTTTTCTTCAAAATATTTCAGTATAGGCTTTGCACTGATCTCCTTACCACATACACGCTGTATAACTTCTTTTGAAGTATAGAGTGAGCCATATCGGTGAATCTTATCATGAAGCCATTTGGTAATCTCCTTAATATGTCCTTTTGCCAGAATGGTATCAATATCACCAAGCTCCTCTGTGATCTTTTCATAGAACATACCGTCATAAATATTACCCAGTGCATAGCTTGGAAAATATCCAAAGGATCCGCCGGCCCAGTGTACATCCTGCAAAATACCTTCTGCATCATTTTTCGGACATACGCCTAACATCTCTACCATCTTTTCATTCCACAGCTTCGGAAGCTCATCTGCATTGATGCCGTCTCTGAAGATTGCTTTTTCCAGCTCATAACGCAAAATAACGTGCAAACTATACGTAATTTCATCAGCCTCGGTTCGGGTGCAGCTTGGAATCACATGATTGATTTCCTTTTCAAAGGCTTCCATGCTGATTGTCTTAAACTGAGGCAGATACTCTCCTACCTTATCATAGATAGGCTCCCAGAAATGGATATTTCTTCCCAGAATATTCTCATAAAATCTGGACTGACTTTCATGAAGTCCCAGGAAATTCAGGCTTTCCACATCTGTATTTCTATAGCACTCATCCGGTCCCTGCTCATAGATTCCGTGACCGCCTTCATGAATGATGCTGTAAAAAGCATTGATCGGATCATTCTCTGTATAGTGATTGGTCACACGCACATCTGTCGGTCCAAAACCCATAGTAAAGGGATGTTCACTTTCTCCCATGACACCCGCTTTTCTGTCAAAGCCGATATAATCCAGCAAAAAGGTACACAGCTCTCTCTGCTTATTAATATCATAGCTGCCCTCAAATATGCTTCGGTCCGGCTCCGGCTTCTTGGCAATCTTCTGTATCAGAGGCACCAGTCCTTCCTTCAGTTCTGTAAACAGTCTGTCCACTGTAGCGGAATCCATTCCTTCTTCATACATATCCAACAATGCATCATATACCTCCATATCCGGCTTGGTATATGCCACAAGACGTCTGCTGTAATCTATCATCTTCTGAAGATAAGGGCTGAAAATACTGAAATCACTTTTTTTCTTTGCCTCTTCCCATGCCTTATGGGAAAGAGCCTGATCCCTTACCATTTCTTCATAAAACTCTGCAGGGATCCTTCTGTCCTCATCATAACTCTTTTTTCTTCTGCGAACAGTTACCTTCATGCCTTCGTCCAGTTGTTCAAACTCCTCCGGCCCAGAAAGTGTCTCAAGCATCTGTCCGTACTCCTTTGAGGTAAGCATCTTAAAAGCCTCAGTCGCTATAAAAGCCTGTGCATCCGCTTTTGCACTGTATCCCTTCTCCGGAGTCTGCGTCTGCATATCCCAATAAAGCTGTGATCCTGCGTGTTCAAAATAGGACAGCCTTTCTAAATAGTCTTTAAATTTCTGTAAAGTTTCCGACATGTTTGTCACCTCTCTATTATATTTTCTATTATCTATATTACACTTCTTGACATTTTTTCTCAATTACTTTATCATGTTTATTTATGTTTACATAGTTTTACAACGCAAAATTCACACAGAATGGAGATTATCATGGACTTATTAAGTTTATTTATCATCGCAGTCGGTTTATCAATGGATGCCTTTGCAGTAGCCGTATGCAAAGGTCTTGCAATGCAGAAAGCACCTCTGAAAAAGGCCGCTGTGGTTGGCCTGTGGTTTGGTGGCTTCCAGGGTCTGATGCCCGCACTCGGCTATATCCTCGGTATCCAGTTCGAATCCTATATCACCAATATCGATCACTGGATCGCTTTCATCCTCTTATCCATCATCGGAGCTAACATGATCAAAGAATCCTTATCTAAGGACGAAGAGCCTGCAAGTGCTTCCCTGGCAGTTAAGGAAATGGTACTGTTAGCATTGGCTACAAGCATTGATGCTTTGGCCGTAGGTGTTACCTTTGCCTTCCTGCAGGTACAGATCCTGCCTGCTGTTTCCTTCATCGGAATCATCACCTTCATCCTTTCCACCATCGGTGTAAAGGTAGGAAATATCTTCGGAAGCAAATACAAATCCAAGGCAGAGCTTGCCGGAGGACTGATCTTAATCTTGATGGGTATCAAAATTTTAACAGAGCATTTGGGAATCCTGGGCTAAGCCCGGGATTTTTTATATGACAGAAATGCTTCCCAGTCCAAGCATGACACAGATCAGATACAAAAGAAATAAGTGTACAGGGTAAAAGAAATAAAAGAACCATTTCATTTTCATCCCACGTTCCCCGTTATAAATCCATATAAAGGGGAAGGCAAGCAACGCAGGCAGCTCCCACACAAAGCAGACACAGCCTCCTAATACCTGCAGGAATCTGTTCCTTCGAAGAAAATACATTACCATGATCGCTGCAATGCCTTTTGCGCCGTAGTCCGTACACAAGAATTCGGCTGCTGTCATTCCGGCCCCTACTAAAACTGCACTTGTCACATAAAAAACAGACCTCTTCTCTATGTACTGTTCCAGCCGGTAACAGCACTGCATCAGCAACAGACCGATCCACATCGTCAGCATCACACTCTGACTTTCCGGGCAGTATATTTTCCCACTGACAGCCAGATTAAAAGGAATCTCTGACAATATAGCAAAGCCTGCCATTCGAAAAAGATAAGCCTTTATATTCTTTGTTCTTTGGAATCCCTCTACCAGCAAAAAACAAAAAATGGGGAAGGCAATCCGTCCGATCTGACGGGTTATTCTCATAACATAGTACAATACCTGTGTTTCCTCGTCTCCATACATACCGACTACTGACCAGTTGTAAAGGACCTGTCTGGCCAATACAATCGCTCCGATATGATCGATAAACATTGTAATGATCGCGATCCATTTTAATGTACTTCCTGTTATGCCTTTTCTGCCATTCCCCATTTTCTGCTCTCCAAATGTTTTTCTTTATTGTTCCAAGTATAACACCTTTGTCCATATCTGAAAACCGCATAGATTGCATTTTATGAGTATTTATCCTACTTTGTATCCTGTACCCCACACTACCTTTAAGAACTTAGGCTCCTTAGGATTTTCTTCTATTTTTTCGCGGATATGACGAATATGAACTGCTATCGTATTATCCGCGCCGATGGGCTGCATATTCCAAATAGACTGATAGATTTTGTCAATGGACAATACATTTCCCTTTTCCATGACCAAAAGCTTCAGGATCTTGTATTCAATCGGAGTAAGCTTTACCTCTCTTTCCCCGACCATTACCTTTCTGGTACTATCATTGATCTCCAGCTCATCCACCCGGTAAACCGGGTCCTTAACAACCTTTACTCCGCGAAGCACCTGATATCTGCGAAGCTGGGACTTGATTCTTGCCAACAGCTCCAAGGGGCTGCATTCCGTGGTACAATAATCATCTGCGCCTGCACTAAGTGCTCTGATTTTAGACATCTCATCCTTTTTGTCAGATACGACTATGATCGGCAGATTGCTGATTCTTCTGATCTTTTCAATACATTCAATTCCTTCCTCAATATCTGCCTTCCCGATTACAACATCCGTCACAAGAAGCTGCACTGCATCCGTATCCAGATATTCCGCCAGCCGGGCATAATTCTCTGCGATCAGCACATGATAGCCTTCCCCCAAAAATATTTGATTCATTATATTTACAATTCTCGTATGATTATTATATACAACAATATTTGCTTTCATCCATCGTACCTCCTGTATAACACATATAGCACAAACATGCTTCAGGTTCTCATCAAAAATGCATATAAACTGCATCAAACTTCCGGTACCTTTTTGCATCAAAAAAGGTCTTCCATATATAAAGACAATATAGAAGACCCTTTGGTTTCAAAAATATAAGATTTTAGCAAAATATTTTTCAATCATAAAAAACTTCTTCCAGCACAAGGCCTTTTCCGGGCACCAGGGGTCCTGCTTTTTCCCTATCCTTAGAAGCAATCAGCACCGGTATGGATGTTTCATCCCTTTCTCCTCTTCCTACCTCCAGCAAGGTACCGACCAAAATACGGATCATATGATATAAAAATCCGTTGCCTGTAAAAGTGAATGTAAGCAAATCTCCTTTTCGGGAAATATCCACGCTGTCTATCCGACGCAGAGTAGATTTTTTACCCTTCTTGGCCGAAGTAAAAGCCTTAAAATCATGCTCTCCCAACAAATAGGATGCTGCCCTACGCATTGCCTCTACGTCTAACTGCGCCGGAACCGTATATGCATAACGTCTCAAAAACACATTGGGTATACTGCTGTTCCAGACACGGTAGCTGTATCGCTTTCCTACGGCATTGAGCCTGCTGTGGAAACGCTCAGAGGCCTCTGCTATTTCCACAACTGCAATATCCTCCGGCAAATACCGGTTCATATATTGCAGCATTTCCTCGGTTCCCATGGTACAGGTGGTATGAAAATTTACAACCTGCCCCAATGCATGCACACCGGCATCCGTTCTTCCGCTTCCCTGCACAGTGATCTTTTCCTCACACATACGGCTGAGCAGCATTTCCAGCTTTCCCTGTATTGTATTCTCCGAGGTTTCCTGCTTCTGCCACCCCTGATATCTGGTACCTTCATAAGCCACCTTGATCCGAATGTTTCTCATCACTCTGCACTTTCCTCTTCTACTGAGGCCTCCTCAATGATCGCATCCACAATTTCATAGATCTCTTCCCGTCCCTGCTTGGTCGCTGCTGAAAAAGGAATCATGATCGTTCCCTTCTCCACCTGCAGTGTTTCCCGGATCAGCTTTAACTGCTTCTGCACCTGACTGCGGTTGATCTTATCCAGCTTTGTTGCAATAATGACCGGCTTATAACCATGACTGCTGATCCAGTCATACATGATACAGTCGTTCTCCGACGGCTTATGTCTGATATCGATCAACAGAAATACAGTCTTTAGCTGCTTTGACTGATGCAGATAATCTTCGATCATCTTGCCCCACTGTGCCTTAACCTTTTCATTGGCCTGGGCATAGCCATATCCCGGAAGATCCACATAATATATGTCATCATTTATATTATAAAAATTGATCGTCTGGGTCTTACCCGGCTGTGCACTCGTTCTGGCCAGGGACTTTCGATTCATCAATGCATTGATCAATGACGACTTACCCACATTACTCTTTCCGGCAAATGCTACCTCCGGCTTCGTATTTTCCGGCAGCTTACTGGTAATACCGCATACAGTCTCCAGACTGACATTTCTAATTATCATATTCTTCCTCTTTCTATCCGCCTTTGTACAAAAGCGCCGCACAAATGATGTCTGGCGGCGCTTATTTCTTATCCTTCTCTATAAATGGTCACGGGTTTACTGTTTCCCTCTACTGCATCCTTGGTAACAATACATTCTGCAATAGTCTCATCTGAGGGAATCTCATACATCAGATCCATCATGACACCTTCCATGATCGTACGAAGTCCTCTTGCTCCGATCTTACGCTCCAATGCCCTATCTGCAATTGCCTCAATGGCATCTTCCTCAAAGGAAAGCTTCACCTCATCAAACTCAAACAACTTCTGATACTGCTTGATCAGGGCACTCTTCGGCTCCCTTAATATTCTGATCAGGGCATCCTTATCCAATCCCTGCAATGATACATTGATGGGCACACGTCCTATAAACTCCGGTATCAGACCAAATTTCACCAGATCCTGGGGTGTTGCTTCCTCAAACAGCTCACCGATCTCCTTCGTAGTCTTCTGTGTCAGATCCGTATTGAAACCGATCGACTTACGATCCAGTCGGGCTTCAATGATCTTATCCAGTCCGTCAAAAGCTCCACCGCAGATAAACAAGATATTGGTGGTATCGATCTGAATCAATTCCTGATGAGGATGCTTTCTGCCGCCTTGAGGGGGAACACTAGCTATGGTACCCTCGATCAGCTTTAATAACGCCTGCTGTACACCTTCACCGGATACATCTCTGGTAATGGAAACATTCTCACTCTTCTTCGTGATCTTGTCGATCTCATCGATATAAACAATGCCATACTGTGCCCGTTCCACATCATAATCTGCTGCCTGTATCAGCTTCAGCAAAATATTCTCAACATCTTCACCTACGTAACCTGCTTCAGTAAGAGTAGTCGCATCTGCAATAGCAAATGGTACATTGATGATTTTTGCCAAGGTCTGTGCCAGATAGGTCTTTCCGCAGCCGGTAGGTCCTATCATAAGGATATTACTCTTCTGCAATTCAACTCCGTTCGGATCCTTGGTTGCCATGACTCTCTTGTAATGGTTATATACCGCCACAGACAAAACCTTCTTTGCCTGCTCCTGTCCGATTACATATTCGTCCAAAAAGCTTTTGATTTCCTTAGGCTTAAGCAGATTAATATCACCCGGGGTTACTTCTTCTATATTATCGTCCTCTAATTCCTCATCCAGAATATCCTCACAGATTTCAATACACTCATCGCAGATATATACCCCATTGGGTCCTGCGATCAGCTTGCGAACCTGGTTCTGTGTCTTTCCGCAGAAGGAACAGTGGATATCATTACCGGTCATCTTTCCAGCCATTACTATACTCCTGTTATCATTTTACTGTCACCTGCTGCTTATACAGCTGCATGGGACGTAATTACTTTGTCGATCAGACCATATTCGCATGCTTCTTCTGCGCTCTTCCAATTGTCACGTTCAGTATCCGCACATATGGTTTCATAATCCTTGCCGGTATTTTCAGCCAGCATACGATTTAACTTTTCTTTTGTCTTTAAAATATGTTTTGCAGCTATTTCAATCTCAGTTGCCTGACCCTGTGTTCCTCCAAGAGGCTGATGGATCATGATCTCTGCATTGGGAAGTGCATATCTTTTGCCTTTTGCACCGCCTGCCAAAAGGAATGCTCCCATACTTGCTGCCATACCGATACAAATAGTGGAAACATCACACTTAATATACTGCATGGTATCATAAATTGCCATACCTGCAGTGACACTTCCGCCCGGGCTGTTAATATACAAATGTATATCC
>CAYXQG010000083.1:0-7611 GCA_964467405.1 uncultured Acetatifactor sp.
TAAAGGAATCTCCCTGGGGAATGGGTACTAAAAACATGACCACACCCACTAAGGAGCACAATATAAATTTTGCCAGATTCCCGGCATTCACACTCTTATCTTTCATTTTATCCTCCAAATTTATACGGCAGACATGGTATTTTGCCATGCAAAGACTTCCTTTGCACGCTCCTACAATGCCTCAACGGCCACCATGGCGCCATATATCATCTCTTCTGTTACCTCATAAGGAATATGCTCCATATCCGGACCCGTCACGGTCTCTTGTAACACTTCCTTTAAATATTCCCGTTCTAAGGGTACCTGCATCTCTTTCAGGGTGGTAGGAATCTCCAATTCCTTCAAAAAAGCCTTCAGACGGACTGCTTCCTCCAGATCGCCGTCCACAGCCAGCTGTACCAATACGCCATAAGCTACCACATTGCCGTGCAGATAATGCTCCTCAAAACCTGGAAGCAATACCAAACCATAGTATACGGAATGTGCTATGGCGCAATTATAATCATCCAATACCATCAACGAAACCAGTCCGGTGCTGACAATATTGGCCAAAACTGCCTGCTCTAAGGACACGGTCACCTGATGCTTCTTACAATCCTTAAGTGCCTGCACCCCATATTCCAGAAGCGGTCCATAGCACATATTGCTGATCTCCCGTCCTAAGGCAGAGCTGTGAAGCAGCTTATCTCCTCTTGCAGAGAAATGACACTCAAAGAATTTACCGATGGTATCTCCCATACCTGCCTGCAGATAATGTGCCGGAGCCTGTGCAATGATATGCAGATCTATAAAGCAATGCCTTGCCGGCCTGTCAAAAAAGCTGAAGCTGTCAAAGCTTCCGTCCTCTCTGTATACTACGGAAAGAGCCGTTGTTGCCGCACAGGTTGCCGCAATCGTCGGGAAAGTAAAAACCGGAAGACCGGCTTCCTGCGCCGCGCCCTTAGCGGTATCCAGAGCCTTGCCTCCGCCCATGCCGAAAATCATATCTGCCTGAATCTGCCCGGCATATGCAGCCCATTTACGGATTCCCTCATAGGTACAGTCCTGTCCGTATAAAACAGTATCCACAATCCTTAGATCACTGCCTTCCAAGGCCTTCTCCAAACGTTCTTTACCGGCTGCCAGTCCTTTTTCCCCGCCGATCAAAAGGATTCTTCTGCCATACACGGCACAAATCCGTGCTGCCTCTTCATAAGGTGCTTCCCCTATGGAATAATTGCAAAAATAGGTTGAACTTGTACTTCTCATCATTTTAACAACTCCTGCAGCTTAGCCAATCGTGAAATGGCTTCATCCAGTGTCTTTTCCTCTCTTGCAAAATGAAGGCGGATCAAATGATTTACCTCCTCTTTAAAGAAGCTGGAGCCGGGCACTGCTGCCACACCTATATTCTTGATCATCCACTCGCAGAACTGCAAATCTGTCCAGCCCGAAAACTGAGGCAGATCTAGAAATTCCTGTATATCGATCAGTACGAAGTACGTTCCCTGAGGTACATTGTGCTTCAAGCCGATCCGATCCAAGCCTGCCAGGAAATAATCACGCTTTTTGGTATAAACCTGCAGCAGATTCTCATAATAGCTTTCCGGGAAATTAAGGCCCACTGTTGCAGCCTCCTGCAAGGGTGCTGCTGCACCTACTGTCAGGAAATCATGTACCTTCTTTGCTGCTTCGATTACCTCTTGGGGGCCAATCAGATATCCGAGACGCCATCCTGTAATGGAATAAGTCTTGGAAAGGGAATTACAGGTTATGGTATGCTCATACATACCGGGCAGGGATGCCATACAGGTATGCTTCCAGGGTGCATATACCATATGCTCATAAACCTCATCCGTTACTACAAATGCATCATATTTGACAGCCAGTTCACCGATGGCCATCAGTTCTTCCCTACTGAATACCTTACCGCACGGGTTGGAGGGATTACATACAATGATTGCCTTTGCACCCTGTTTAAAGCCGTCTTCTATAAGACTGATATCAAAATTGTACTCCGGCGGCACAAGGGGCACATAGATGGGATCTGCTCCTGAAAGGATCGCATCTGCGCCATAATTTTCATAAAACGGGGAGAATACAAGCACCTTATCCCCGGGATTGCATATGGTCATCATCGCACACATCATGGCTTCCGTACCGCCGCAGGTTACCACAATCTCCTGATCCGGGTCGATTTTTCTTCCGATCGCCTTACCCTGCTTTAATGCAAGTGCTTCTCTGAAATTTTCTGCACCAAAGGTAATGGAATACTGGTGCGGGCCCTGATATGCTGCCTTTGCAAGGGCATCCATAATCTCCTTGGGCGGATCAAAATCCGGGAAACCCTGGGACAGATTTAACGCCCCGTGTTCATCACTGATCCTGGTCATCCGACGAATGACAGAATCTGTAAATGTCTGTACTCTGTTGCTTAATTTTGGCATATTTATTCCTCTTTCTCTTTTATTTATTTCTTGCTAATGTATCATCTATCCCACAATCTTATAATAGAAGCAAGCCTACCGTCAATAGAAATACGCATAATTATACCAAATTACCCGCTCCTTGGAAAGAAGCGGGTAACATAATATAAAATGATTTATTTAAGAAAGAATAATGGTCTCACTAGAAACACAAGGGGTCTTCTCCGTGACAGGCTCTGTCCTGTGATTTTTCAGATTGGGCATAAGACCGGTTGCCGGTGCAAGTTCCTCTCCAAATGCCACATATTGTAAGGTAGACCAGTCTATGGCATCCGTTGTCAGGGCTGCCTCTACCATAGGAATACGAGCACCTGCACGCACAAATGCCAGGCCCGGATATACACTGGCAGTCACCGTCTGCCAGCCGCTCTCATATACCTTATTGGTGCCAAGCTCCACCCAATGTCCTGCAGGCAGATATACATGCCTTGTTCTGTCTTCTTCAAATAAAGGTGCTACCAGTATATCATTACCGAAGAAATACTGATCCTCCATTCCCTGACAGGTAAGATCCTGCGGATACTCCATGTACATTGGCCGCAGTAAAGGAATACCTTCCTCTGAACATTGTATACTCTGTGCATAGATATAAGGCATCAGCCTGTATCTTAATTCCAGCATGCTGCGGAAGCTGCTTAAGAAGCTCTCAGAATATGCCCAGGGCTCCTTCGGAGGCTGTCCGTGACAGCGCATATGGGAGGTAAAGATGCCCATAAAGGTCCATCTGTTGTACAATTCCTCCGGGCTTTTACGCACGAAACCGCCCACGTCATGACTCCAGTATCCAAAACCGCTGGCGCCAAAGGATAATCCTCCTCGCAGGGAGGAAAGCATACCCATATCCGTATTTTCACAGTCTCCGCCCCAATGCAGAGGATATCTTTGGCTTCCTGCCCATGCAGAACGTCCGAAGATGACACCTTCTCCATGCACCTGCTGCAAGGCTTCATAGACAGCCTTATTGTAGCGCACCGGATAAAGATTATGCTCGCTGTATCCTGACTTACCGGAATGATAGGCACCCATTACAGGTGCTGCCTCTCCGAAATCTGCCTTAATGGCCGAAACACCCATTTCCAATAATGCACCCAGCTTTTCCTGATACCATTTCACGGCTTCCGGATTAGAAAAATCAAGCACTGCATCATCTGTAGGCAGCTCTCCGTCTGCATTAACTACTGCTAACTTCTTTTCGATCAGCTCTGCAGTCAATTTATTCTTCGGTGTGGAATAAGGATACTGCCACAGGGAAATCCTGTAACCTTCTTTATTCAGATCTGCAATCATCTTCCTGGCATCCGTAAAACGGCTTTCCGAAAATTTAAAATCACAGCACCAGTCCTCTTCAAACCAACCGGTATCCAGATGTATCACATCACAGGGGATTCTGTATTCCTTCAGCTTTGCAGCAACCTCACGGGCTTCAGCCTCACTCTTGTATGTAATACGTGACATCCAGAGTCCAAAGCTCCAAAGAGGAGGAAGGGGACTCTTGCCCACCAGATCCGTATAGGCGCCCAGAACCGTCTTAGGATCTCCTACAAAAAGGAACATATCCACATTTTCATCACCCATATATGCAGTCTGGGCCTCTGCATATTCATAGCCGAAATCCAGTGTCAGTGGACAGGAGGTATGATAGAACACACCATAACCGCGGCTGCTCAAAAAGAACGGAACCGGCTTATACATTTCGTCACTTTCCACCGTGTTAGGATCTCTTGTATATAAAACTACCTTCTGGCCTAATTTGTCCAATTTGGTAAAGCTTTCACCACAGCCGTAAAAATGCTCACCCGGATGGATCTGCAGGCTGACTGCAGGATATTTATGCATGTCCTCACAGGAACGCACAAAGGATACGGGCATTGGATTAAAATTCTGCAGGCAGCGTGAGTCAGAAGCATGCAGGGTTCTGGTAATCTCCCGTCCTTCCGGATCCTTTACCACGATACGGAAAGGATCATACTGCACTTCCACGATCATACCGGCAGTCCGGTATACTGCATGGGTATCATCTGCCGTCTCCGCAGCTACCAAAAGACGCTCCGGTTTCTTACAAAGCATCACGGAATTATCTCCCACAGGCAGCTTTTCTGCCTCTTTCTGCCGGCAGCTGGTGCGGATCCTTAGCACATTTTCTGCAACAAATTCCACTATGATCGGATAGGACGGATCATCCGGATAAGCTGCCGGGAAGCACCAGGATTCCCTTTGCTCCAAGCGTGCGCCATATGCATTGAACGCCATACGGTTTTTCCACTCAAAACGCTCATAACGAAGCCTTCCCTGACCGGATTTCGGATCAAAATCCTCCAGCTTCTGTGCATTAAATCGTACATTTCCCAGAATGCGGACCTGCTCAGAGACATCGATTTTGCGGTTGAGATAACGATAATTATGCATTTTCATAATAAATATCTCTCCTTCTGTTTGTTATAATCCATTATAGGACATGCTGTAGGAAAGTCAAGGATGCCCATTTCATATTCTGTCTGCATTTTTTCAGATACCTTACCTTTCTTCCAGCCAGATATTGCCCGTAAGACCCAGTGCATGCAAGGTATTATGAATGGACCACTTATCCTTTACCTTGGGATAAACCGTGGTAACATGCTCTATTACAATATGATTACTTCCCCGCTTTAGGGCATCTCCCACTGCAAAACGATACGGCGCAGCAATACGTGTATCTGTTTCCTTTCCGTTTACCATTACCTTCACCACCTCATTGGCGCCATCCAGATAAAGAGTCTCTTTCCCATTTATCACGGTATCCTCCGGCAGAGCCAGATCAAATGCATATCGTATGATTCCATGGAAGCTTTGGAATCTGACATCTGTTATATAATCCTTCAGACTCTCAGCCGTTTCCAATTCCCTAAAGCATCCCTGATCCTCATATGTAGAAACAGATACCTTAAGCTTTGGCTGAAGCTTGCTTTTTTTCTTTGCAGATGCTGCCGAATACTCATCCGTAACATCCCATGCTTCCTCACAGCATACAAAAAATCCGGACTCTCCAGGCTCTAAAGAAATCATGATCCTGCCGTCTTCACAGTTCGTCCTGTACAGCTGATTATGATAGATATCATATGCATATCGGGGTACAAAGTCGTGAAAACATACTTTCCCGCAAACGGTCTCCGAAATGCTCTCATTCATCAGCATCACTGCCTGATATCCTTCTCCCTCGTACTGATAAGCTCGCAGATTTTTGTACCTGCTGCCGTCTTCGGCAGAAAGAACCGCCAGCTGCTGTTCTTCTATATAGGTGCCAAGCTGTGCAAGGGTCATAATAACGGCACTTGCCTGCAATCTCTGCAGGATCTGCTCACAGTCCTCTCCCTCACAGGAATAACCGGGAAGTGCATCGATAAATAATACCGGGAAGCCTGCCTCACTAAGCTCTGCCAGCTTCTCCAAAAACAGTATGGGTAGATGCTCTGCATAAGGGATCACCAGACATTCCAGCAAAAGAGTACCTACTGAAAGCTTAAGTTTACTCTCTGTCTCCAGCAGGACCACATCCTCTGCAAGCAGTCTGTCCACGGATATCACATCATAATCTGCCTGATGCTCCATACAGACACGGCCCGGCTTCTGAAACAGCTGCCTTTCTCCCGTCCATTCCGATTCAGCCTGATAAAGAATACCGATCCGCGATGCACTTCTGCCACTGCTAAAAATATGAGCCGCCCTGTTCATATAAGAAAACAGCCTGTCCATATAGGCGGATTGCATATTATGTCCCTGTGCATAAAGATGGGGCGGAGCTGCCGGATCCGGAAATGGTTTAGGCGAAAAAGCATGGGGTACAAATTGATTTAAGCCTCGCACAAGCATGAAATCAGCCATCCATTTCATCATTTGCAAGCCCTCTGACCAGCCATAGCAGCCAAATAATTCTACCATAGCCCGTCCCTTTTTCCGAAGATCCGTGTGTGCATCACTTGCAGCCAGCTTAGACAGTGCATAATGGAAAAATTCACCATCAATTGCTGCATTATTCGGTGTATAATAGGTATTTGTTTTTCCGGGAAGGATCTGCAGATTCACCACATCTATACCGGACATATCCTGTCCTGCCAATGCCCTGAAATAATGTCCTGCACTGGGTCCTAAACGAGAGGATGCATTATTATCCTCCACAATATGTCCTATGTATTCTGCGCCCCGTTCACGGCACCAGTCACCTACCTGACAATTGTAATTCTGCTGATAAAGCATTGTAACACAATCCATGTAGATATATCTGCACCGTGCATCCTGCTCCTTATCCGTTGCATACCATAATCTTACCAGATCAGCATCCTTCATGCCCCGCTTTCGAAGGCACTCTTCCAATTCCGCTGACCATGGCAGAGGCATTTGCTTTTTGCCAATGATACCATCCAGACTGTATATATTGTCTAAGGTATTATAAAAGCCCGGTTCATCCGAAAAAAATCCGGCCAGCGTTTTACCAAAATCTTCCTTATAATGCTCATAATGCGGCTCATATACCGCATCCAGCAATCCCTTTACAGAATCCTTTGTCAAAAAGTTTACATAATCATTAAAGGTGATACCGGCCTTTGCAATCCTATATACAATAAACAGACGATAAAATCCGTCCGGCACATCCACCGGCAGATAACCGTTTACAATATTCCCGGTCAGATCAATGGCCTCCGCTTCCAGATTGCTGCTCTCCTCATCCTTTCTCTTATACAATACTGCACAAATAAGCTCCTTGGGCTGATTCAGAGGATTTGGTTTCGCCTGGGGATTATTCCATTGAAAACCTTCCAGCAAAGATGTCAGTTCCACATTTACATGATCCGGTCCTGCCAAATCCATGATCTGATGATACACGACCCATTTTTGCAAAGAAGGATCTGCATCCGCCATTGCACCATTGGCATATCCGGAGGGGAAATGATAGTCATCCAATATCCACACCTTCATCCCGCGCTTACGGGCCTCATCCATGATAACATCCACATCCTGCCACCATTTCTCACCCACAAAATCCGGATGGGGTCTGGATTCTATACACACAGCACCGATTCCCATCTCATTCATAACCCGCATGTACTCGCGCAGGGTCTCCTCATCCTCTCCATGCAGCCAATAGAAAGGAAATATATAATTATCATTTTGT
>CAYXQG010000084.1:0-7575 GCA_964467405.1 uncultured Acetatifactor sp.
GATTGTAGATATATCCGTAGCTTCTGTGCATTACCTATTTCGTTTCCAGCAGGTTACTGGGTGACAAAATATCGAAGCAGCTTAAGACACAATTTCTCATAGCAGGAATTGTGTTAGCGGTTCTTTATGCGTCAGTTATAATACTGCATTTTGTTTAGCAGTTTGTGTGAAATTAAAACTACCAGGAGTCAATTGGCTCCTGGTAGTCAATCGCGAGTGCAATTTATGCATTGATAAAGGGAATCAGCTTCATGCGATAGCAAAAGCTCCTGTCATCAAATCTGTATTTCTCATCCAGTCTGGGACCGCAGCTGTTAGAGCCGATACCATTCTGTGCATAATCCAGGCAAAGTACGGTACTGTCAGACGGCTCCAATTCATAATTATGTCCCTTTGCTGTCAACTCCTCCTGCGTATATACGGAGGCATTGAAGGAGAAGGCCTTCTCACTGACTGCTCTGAGTCCATAGGTTCCGTTTTCCGTAATCACATAATCACAGTCATAATGGCTTCCGTTTTCCTGTGGTCTTAAATAATCCTCATGCATTTCCTCCACAGTACTCTCATATCGTCCGTGACTGCCTGCATAATGCTTATCAATATAACTTTCATAAGGTCCTACGCCATAATAGGTTACTTTGTTAAGTTCCCTTGGCAGGAACAGTCTCAAGCCAAAGCGGGGCAGTTCCATAAATTCCGGATTTCTCTCCACATCCATTGTCACTGTAAGTACGCCCTCTCTGCTGATCTGCCATATTGCCTTTATATCCATCATGCGTTGTGTAGCCGGTCCAAGAAGCGCCATAACACAAACGATCTTCACGCCGTTTCCGTCTGCATCACAGTGTGTCTCATAGGCCCTGGCCCCGGCCATATCATATCTGGCTCTCATCCACTCCCACTTAATATTTCTGTCATTATCCGTAGGTGCTCTCCAAATATTTACCTCCATGGGATGCTGCAGCAATTCTTTTCCGGCAAATTCAAGATCTGTAAAGCTGCCTGTCAGTTTATCAAAGATGTATGTAAACTTCTGACCGGTGATTTTGACATTTCTCTCATCCTCCGTAACCATTAAGTCCGCTTCTGCAGCTTTTTCTGCTCCATTTTGTGCCAACAGCTCTGCAGCTGTCCGGTTGCGTCCGTCCTCATTTTGAAGCAGCACTTCCTCAAAGCCAAGCAAATATCCCTTTGTTGCAAAAGTACTTTCCCTGCTTGTATGATAATACAGCTTCAGATAGCATTTTCCCTGCTTCGGAACCGCTGTCTTCAGGAAAACGGATGCCCTATCCTGAGGCATAATGTCCGTCTTCGGAAGCATGCCTGCTGCGATTATATTTCCGTCACAATTTATTTCATAGGAAATCTCCAGGCAGTCTGCTGTATTTGTAAAATTCAGATAATTCTGAAGTACCAGTTCCCCTGTATTTTGATCATAAGAAACGATCCTGACGGGGCGATGGATATTTTTAAACTCTAACAGACCTGTATGAGGGGTTCTGTCCGGATATACCAAACCGTCCATGCAGAAATTTCCGTCATGCACAATTTCTCCATGATCTCCGCCATAATAATACATGGGCTTACCATTATCGGCCACTCCCTTATAAATACCGTGATCACACCATTCCCAGACAAATCCGCCGCATACGCCATCATGTTCGTGGAAGAATTCAAAGTAATCTTCCAGATCTCCGGGGCCGTTACCCATGGCATGACAGTACTCACATTGAATAAAGGGCTTGTCCGGAGCACCGTCCAGATATGCCTTCATCTCATCAATGCTTGCATACATTCTGCTGAACAGGTCCAGATTGGAATAATCATTCTTTCGTCCCTTTTTACTGAACCAGGCGCCTTCGTAATGTGTCAACCTGCCCGGATCAAAGGTCTTGGTCCATTTCAGGGCATTTTCAAAGCCGAGGCCATAGGCACTTTCATTTCCCATGGACCAGATCACCACACAGGGACGGTTTTTATCACGCTGTACGCACTTTTGCACGCGATCCAGTATAACGGGTACAAAGGCAGGATTGTTAGCAATATGGTCACACCAATGGAACTGCTCATTATCTCTGCTGTTGTCATCCTTATAATAAATATCCGCTGCACCATGGGTCTCAATATCTGCCTCATCGATCACATAAAAGCCATACTCATCACACAGCTGATAAAACAGCGGTGAATTGGGATAATGGCTGGTGCGGATCGCATTAACATTATGCCGTTTCATGATAAGCAGGTCATTTTTCATCTGCTCCAATGTAACTGCAAATCCATTCACCGGATCCGAATCATGACGGTTTACTCCATGGAACTTGATCACGGTACCATTGATGCATACATTATTTTCACGGATCTCAATTTTTCTGATACCGATCTTATCCGTTATCACCTCATGTTCAGTCTCCAGCACCAGGGTATAAAGATAAGGCGACTCCGCATTCCAAAGCTGAGGATTTTTTATTGCCAGTCTGACAGAAAGATCAAAATCCTCCATCTTTTCTTCCTGCATTTCCTCATTCGGTGCAGTTGCATTTTCTGCTTCTGCTATTACCTCTCCCTGCACTGTCAGGATCCTGATCGCAGTGGCACAGGGCTGATCCAAATACTTCAACCGGATTCTTACGTCCGCATACTCCGGTCTTTTTCCTTCCTCCGTCGTCACATCCACAAAGTAATCATAGATCATCTTTTCCGGTCTTTTCAGCAAAAATACATCCCTGAAAATACCACTCATTCTGAACTTATCCTGGTCCTCCAGATAGGTGCCGTCACACCATTTCAATACCAGAACCGCCAGACGGTTTTTTCCTTCCTTCACATATGCCGTCACATCAAATTCCGAGCTGGAATGGCTTACCTGGCTGTAGCCTACATATGTACCGTTCAGCCACACATAAAAGCAGGAATCGACTCCCTCAAAATTTAAATAAGCCCTCGGTGCTTCTTTACATTTTTCATACTCAAATTCTGTCACATATGCGCCGCAGGGATTATTCTGTGGTACATAGGGCGGATCAAAAGGAATTGGATAGCGGATATTGGTATATTGGTGATAATCATAGCCAAAATTCTGCCAGACACTCGGCACCGGCAGTTTATCAAAGGCAGATGCATCATAATCTGCCTTATAAAAATCTCCCTCCACATCATAAATACTTTCATAGTATTTAAAATTCCATTCCCCGTTTAACAATTGAAAACGGTCCGATACCTGCCGCATATATGCAGGTCCTGTCAGTTGTGCAGATGCAGGAACATAATAAGCTCTCTTCGGCATAGTATTTTCCCCTAACATCTGCAGGTTTTCATAGTGCTTTGGTAGTAACATTTTTCACATCCCCCTTTATTAAATTATTTTGCTTCTGCAAACATAACCTTCTTTGCTTATACCCTCTGTCCCATTTTTTAACTGTCGTCAAAGCATGGGGCCTGCAAAGGCTATTGGTTCGTGTCCCCTATTCTGCTTATCTTCTCCCGAAGTGCCCTGTCCTTCTCCCGCACTTCTTCATCCGTCCTCTTATTCATATTCTTCCAATACGCTCTTTAAAAGTTTAGGATTGTCCGTCATAATACAGTCACATCCAAGCTCTATGAGACTCCGCATTTCATCCGCATCATTGATGGTCCAATACTGCACTGCAATATTTCTTCTGTGTGCTCTGTTAATGATGGTCTTCTTGTCCAAATACAATTCAATACCCAGATCATAGCTGGTAGGTATCTGCAGGCAGGCAAAATTACTTTGGTCAAAAAGATTCACACCTAAAAACTGGGTAATGATAAATTTAGCTGCCGTACCTGTAGGTGCTCCTCTTAACAGATCCGGATATTTTGTTTTCAACTCCTGCTCAATCTCATCATGGAAGGTACCTACTACTATACGGTTTCTGTATGCCGGATATTGATCCAGCGTATCACTTAAGATCTTGCAGGCTTCATACCCCACTTCACCGCTGTTCTTGATCTCCACAATAAAGAGAAGCTCCGGATTGGTCTCATAAAATTCTGCAAACAATCTGTCCACTGTAGCAATCTGCAGACCATATCCTGCCAAATCCGTTACATCCTTATAGATTCTTTCCCCATTCTCATCCTCAAAATAGTAACCGAAATTATACTGCTCCAGCTCTGCCAGTGTCATATCTTCAATATAATGCCTGTTTGCCTCATTCTCACACAGCTTCTCAACTTCATCAAGAGAAATATCCCCGTTTACATTACATGTCTCATCAACATATGCATCATGATTGTAGACCAGATATCCGTCCTTTGTCAGATACAGATCGCTTTCGATAATATCTATGCCAATCGTATTCACTGCTTCTCTAAACGCAAGCATTGTATTTTCCGGATTGTTCTCACTGCCTCCTCTGTGTGCTGCGATCATGGGAAGTTCCCCTTTTTTCACAACAAAGGGATTATCCTCAATATTCTTTTTGGGCGGAATCACATTGATCACTATCAGAAAAACTGCAATGACCGCAATGACAACTCCTGTTATTTTAAGCGCCTTATGTTTCTTCATGTCTTATTTCTCCTGTTTCTTATTTTTTTCTTTTGCACGTTTATCATTAATGATCTTCATATGCTCCTCCGTAATGAGCTCAACGTCATTCTCCCTTGCCCATTCCACACAGCCTTTCAGTACAACGGACAAAAATACGCGAGGCACATTCAGGATCGTCATTAATGCTTCATCCGTAAATTTGATTTTATCATCTGCACGGTCTGCCGCATAACGGACAGATTCCAAACTTGCCTTTCTCATCTGCAAAAGCTCCGCACGCATGCGGCGGGCACGATGGAACCAGAAGTTCTTGCTGTCGCGATATCCGTAATCCACAGGCAGATTCGGAAAATCCTTTGCTCTGACACCATTGATGATGGCATCACTATATTTCTTTTTCATCAATATCTTATCAATACGAAGGATAAAATGTGCCCCGAACTTACTGGTGATTCCGTTAAAATCATGATATGGTCCTTCATAACCGTTAAGCTGCCCCGGTTCATCCCTGTCCGCGCCATCCAACTCTCTTACCCAGCTGCACTCGATCACCTGAATCGCATCCGTCATAACCATGGGACGCTTATCCTCCGGATTTTCCTCTTCCACCATACTCTGCTCCAGCTTAAATTTACATCCGGGCATTTTTTCCTCCGGCTTATCCCCCGGCCATGAAAGCTTTACCGCTTCCTTAAAAAGCTTGGGATCATCAGAAATAAAATTGATGGCGCACTTACCTGTACGCAGAATATTCTGTGCTGTATTGGACGAATTTCTGCATGACAGCAACATGGCATAGTAGTCCTTTCCTGCTACATAATAGGGCTGTACCAATGAATAGGGGCCCAGATTTGTCGTACCGTCCTCACACAGGGTGCTGATCAGTACTGTCGGCATCGGGAAAAATAAGGATGTCTGATAGAAATTGTCCACAATGCGTAAATTTTCAAAGCTGCTCATATGATTCCTCTCCTCTGTCTGTTTTAAATATTTTCCGGCATTTTCTCCTGATACAAGACAATTTATGCCGTTATTTTGACATATTCAATTCATTTTAAGTGAATTTGTCCACATTTTTATTTTCTTCCCATATTTTTTGCAAGAAGTCCTGCATTTTCAAGTCACTCCGCATATTTGATCCGGTAAATTCTTCTTAAAGAATCATTCATCCGTTCCTCCGAAATAGTTCCCTGGGAAACAGCATTGAGCACGCCTGCAAGAGCCTGTGTAAAATCCTCCGGCATCAGGATCATATCGCAGCCGGCCTTCAGAGCCATAACGGCTGCCTGTTCCGAGGTATTATATTGGGAAATGGCGGACATATTCATAGCATCTGTAATAATCACACCGTCAAAACCCAATTCATTACGCATATATCCTGTTACAACCGCTTCTGACATGGAAGCAGGTGTCAGATCTCCTGCCAGTGCCTCTGCTCCCACATGTCCTACCATGATCATCTCAGCCCCTGCCTCAATTCCTGCGCGAAAGACGCTAAACTCCTCCGCTCTGAACTGTTCCGGTGTCCGATCTGTAGAAGCAAGACCGTCATGTGTATCTGCAGTAGTACTTCCAATACCGGGAAAATGTTTCAGGCATGCTGTCACATTCTGTGCCTGTAATCCTGTTACCATAGACGCCACAAAGGGCGCTGCTGTTGCTGCATCCGATCCGTATGCCCTGTCCTTCATGACACTTCCCGGCACGTTATTCAAATCTGCCACCGGTGCAAAATTCAAATTAAAACCAAGCTCTGCCAGATAACTTCCTATTATACTGCCGGTCTGATATGCATTCGCAGGATCTGCAGTGCTGCCGATATCTGCTGCAGAAGGCTGCTTCTGTGCAATCCCAACCTGTGCAACACGATTGACACTGCCTCCCTCTTCATCTACGGCGATAAACAGCGGATACTTACTGTACTCCTTGGTACGCGCGATCATTTCACTGAGCTGTTCTGCGGATTTCATATTTTTAGCAAAATAAACCAAACCGCCTACCGGATATTGCTCCAGTGCTGCTTTTGTTCCCTCACCGGCCTGTACAGCCGTGTCCACTCCGGTGATTGCCTCAGGTGTTACAATAAAAAGACCTGCTGCCTTTTCTACCAGTGTCATACCGGCTATCGTTTCCTCTATCCTCTGCTCCAGCACTTCCTCCGGACTCATCGTAGGCTCCGGTGTAGCAGCTTCCTGTGAGGGTGGGATCAATTCCTCCTCGGATGCAAATGCGTCCTCCGCATTCTCCCATTTTTCCTCCTGCATATTGTTATTTTCCTGTCTGTTTTCCGCATACATTTTTATTCCGGACAAAGCTGCCAATGCTGCTATTAAGATAATAACAAATAGTATACCGTAAGCTAACGCCTGGTTGCGCTGACGTCTTTTCCTTCTAAACTCTCTGCGATCTTCTTTATGCATTATGCTCATTCCTCACTCTATATGCTGTCCTATCAAACTTACCGTAACATCTGTATTACATGTATTCATATTACCACATAAATCTCAGCCATTCCATCATCAAATACTGTTTTTATCATCTTTTTCAGCAATATAAAATCTTTGTTTTAGAGAAACGGATGACCATTTGAAATATTCTTTATTCCAAAAGATACATATACAATGAGAGCGTATTGTCATGTTCTGATCAATACGCTCTCCTAAACTATGCTATCCAATGGTTTATCCTCCTACTCAAATCCTGTTAGCAGCTCCCTATTCAGTTTTCTTCCATTTCTTCTTTTGTGCCTTTCTCCTTTTTCCTTGTACTCAGGTACTGTAACGTCCTCTCCTTCTGTAATCCGTCACATTTTTCTTCTGTTTTCAAAGCACTCATCCTTGGTTTTCTGTTCCTTGGTACCTTATGGAAGTTGGTTAAAAATTACGTTTCTGGCGGTCCGTACCTCACTTTCTTTCTTATTTGAACGGTGCCTCCGTTCAGATGATCTATATGATTTTCTTTCCTTGTTTGTAACTTCATTATAATCATGTCATCGACATTTGTCAACATATTTTCAAATTATTTTTTAATTATTTTCAAGTATTCTCAATATGTTTCATTAT
>CAYXQG010000085.1:0-7516 GCA_964467405.1 uncultured Acetatifactor sp.
ATTGACAAATAAGGTTTCGACACAGATGACCATTGCAAGCATCCGTTATGATGGAAACACTGCTGATGAGTTTTACGAGGCAGAACGTAATTATTATGATGAGCATGGTCCTATTTTGCAGAATCTGGTTCTCAATTACCAGAAGAAGCTGTATGATTCACCCTACAGAGATTATCTGGAGGAGAAGATCGGACCGGTAGCCTTCAAGAATATGGAGATTGCACAGAAGGCTATGGACGAGAAGCTGATTCCCCTGATGCAGGAGGAAAATAACCTGACACAGCAGTATGATAAGCTGATCGCAAGTGCAAAGATTGAGTTTGACGGTAAGGAATTAAATCTTTCCCTGTTACGCCCCTATCTGGTAAATGAGGACAGAGAGGTAAGAGCGCAGGCCTGGGAGAAGATGAGTGAGTTCTTTGAGGCAAACGAAGAGCAGCTGGATGATATTTATGACAAGCTGGTAAAGAACCGTACGAAGCAGGCTAAGGAGATGGGATATGAGAACTATCTGGAGCTTGGCTATTATCGTATGCAGCGAAACTGCTATGGCAAGAAGGAGGTAGAGGCCTTCCGTAAGCAGATCAAGGAGGAATTCGTTCCTTTCGCAGGAAAGCTTCACGAGAGAAGAAGACAGCGTCTTGGTCTGGATAAATTATCCTTTATTGACGAGTCCGTTTATTTTAAGGACGGCAATCCTGCACCTACCGGCACACCGGAGGAGATCATGCAGGCAGGACAGAAGATGTACAGCGAGCTTTCTGCCGAGACTAAGGAATTTTTTGATTTTATGATGGAGAACGAGCTGTTTGATGTTATGGGACGCAAAAATAAGCGTGCCGGCGGTTATATGACTTATCTGCCGGATTATCATGCACCCTTCATTTTTGCTAACTTTAACGGAACAAGCGGTGATGTGGATGTAATCACACATGAATGCGGACATGCCTTCCAGGGATATCTGTCCGGTATGGATGAGATCCAGGAGCATGGGGATATCGGTATGGAAACAGCAGAGATCCACTCCATGTCCATGGAATTCTTCGCAGAGAAGTGGATGGAGCTGTTCTTTGGTGACAGAGCACAGGATTATATTGATATGCACTTAGAGGATGCTGCAGCATTTATTCCTTACGGATGTATGGTAGATGAATTCCAGCATATCGTTTATGAAAATCCCGAAATGACACCTGCAGAGAGAAAGGCAGCATGGTCTAAGCTGGAGAAGGAATACAAGCCTCATCTGGATTATGGCGATAACAAGTTCTTCGGTAACGGAGGCTTTTGGCAGAAGCAGCTTCATATTTATGATTATCCACTTTACTACATTGATTACTGTCTGGCACAGATCTGTGCATTGCAGTTTAAGGTAAAGATGGATGAGAATTTTGAGGAAGCATGGGCTGCTTACTTAAAGCTTTGCAAGCTTTCCGCAAGCGACTTCTATACCAATATGTTGAAGGAAGTGGGACTGGATTGTCCGTTTGAAGAGGGCTGTGTAAAGCATATTGTTTCAAAATTAGATAAATAAGGAAGGAGACATGAAGTTTATGTCTAAGACAGAAAAGACTGTTGCAGGTGCAGCAGAACAGAAAGCAGAAAAGGTACTGACCAAGTACGACCAGAAGCAGTTAAAGCGTAAGGAAGCAGAAGAAAAGGCAAAGAAGGAAGCTGTAAAGGGTAAAGTGATCGGCATTGCCATTGTTGCATTTTTGGTATTATTTATCCTTTCTTTCCCGATCCGTACTGCGATCGCATTGAATACACCTTATATCGTTATAGGCGGTGAGGATGTTTCCAGAGTGGAATTTGATTATTATTACAACAATTACAAGAATACCTATGTAAGTGAAGTGGGACAGTATTATTCTATGTTCGGTATGGATGTGAATAATATTGAATATGAACAGTATACCGAGGATTTTAAATTCAAGGATATGTTTGAACAGACTGCAGTACAGAATATTACACAGACCAAGGCTTTGGTAAATGCAGCAAAGGCAGAGGGCTTTGTTTATGATACCTCTGAAGAGCTGAATGAGTGGAAACAGACATTGGAAGCTGATGCAAAGGAATACGGTTATTCCTTAAAAGATTTTGTACGCCTTAATTATGGTTCCCTGGCAACGATTGACAGACTGGAGCCTGTTATGGAAAATATCATGCTGGCATCCGCATTCCATGAGAAGAAGAACAATGATACAGAGATCACAGAAGAAGATATCCTTGCTTATTATGAAGAGAATAAGCAGGATTATGATCTGATCGATTATCATTTATCCGTTGTAGAGGCTGAGCTTCCCAAGACTGCACCGGACGGCAGCGTTTCCACCGATGCAGACGGCAATGAGATCGCTTATGAGCCTACAGAGGAAGAAATCGCAGCAGCAATGGCTGAGGCAAAGGCAAAGGCAGAGGAGCTTGAGAAGACGATCCGCACAGACGGTGATGAGTATGTAAGCGCAACAGCAGAAAGCATCAATGACCTGTTAGAGGATTTCATCTATGATGAGTCCAGAAAAGCAGGGGATACTGTCGTTGTAGAGGATACTAACCGCAACAGATATCTGGTAGCATCCTTTGACGGCCGTCGTCTGGTAAATGATAATACCGTAGATGTTCGTATGATCACAATTCCGACAATCGATATTACAACAGCAGAAGGCATTCTGGATGAGTGGAAGGCCGGCGAAGCAACAGAGGAAAGCTTCATTGAATTGGTTGCAAAATATGATGAAGCAGGCGCAGCTGAAGTGGACGGTCTGTACGAAGGCGTAACCGGAGATGAGATGGGAAGCAGCATGGCTGAATGGATCATGTCAGAGGATCGTGTAGCAGGAGATACTTTCGTTTATACCAACGAAGAGGATGAAGTAAGTTATGTGATCTATTATGTAGGTTCCAATGAGCCTACCTGGAAGCTGGAGATTGAGACTCTTTTAAGAACAGAGGAAATCAATGCATATGTGACAGAGCTGATGGCAGATTATAAGGTAGAGGATCCTAAGGGTCGTCTGGATTATATAGAGATCACAGCATCTCTGGAAGCTGAATATGCAGCATCACAGGAAGTAACAGAATAAGAAAGAACAGACCGGCAGCAGCTTAAAGAAGCGCTGCCGGTTTTTTTGCGGGAAGGATTTTCAAAAGTCGCAAAATATGCTATGGTGTATGGGTGAATGCATTCGGACAGGGAGAAAGGATATGCGGCAGAAAGCTGCCTGCTGTACGGAAGAAAGGATCGCAAGTGTGCGAAGGAATATGAAGAAGGTTTTAGTATTAGATATAGACGGAACATTGACGAATTCAAAAAAGGAGATAACGGAGGCAACCAGACAGGCTATCTGGCAGGTCATGGAGAAGGGCCATCGCGTCATGCTTGCCTCAGGCCGTCCCACGCCGGGCATGAGGCGCTATGAAAAAGAGCTGGAATTAGAGGAGAGAGGCGGTTATCTGCTGTCCTTTAACGGGGCAAGGATCATTGACTGTACAAGCGGCGAGGTGGTTTATCAAAGAACCCTGCCTCAGGACATTGTCCCACAGCTGTATGAGTATGCATGCAGGAAGCATACAGGGCTGATCACATATGATGGGGATACCATTATTTCGGCATTTGAGCCGGATGAATATGTGGAGCTGGAGGCAAGGATCAATGCCATGCCGGTTCAGGTAGAGAAGGACTTTACGGAATTTGTGGATTTTCAGGTAAATAAGTGTCTGATGACAGCGCCGGGTGAGCTGGCAGGAGAATATGAGAAGGAACTGCAGGAAAGATTCGGTGACCGGATCAGTGTATACCGATCAGAGCCCTTCTTTATAGAAATCATGCCAAAGAATGTGGACAAGGCGGCCTCCCTGGACAGGATGCTGCCACAGATCGGCATGGGACAGGAGCAGACCGTTTGCTGCGGTGATGGTTTTAATGACATGTCCATGATCCGTTATGCAGCAGTGGGTGTTGCCATGGGAAATGCACAGCCGGTGGTAAAGGAAGCAGCGGATTATATTACCGGCACCAATGATGAGGACGGTCTGGTGGAAGTGATAAACAAGTTTTTTTAGAAGCAGAGGTAAAAATGAAGATTCAATTGCCGGAAAAAGTAAAATATATTATTGATACGATCACGGAGGCAGGCTTTGAAGCTTTTGCAGTAGGCGGATGTATCCGCGATTCTATTTTGGGCAGGGAGCCGAATGACTGGGATATTACGACTTCAGCCAAGCCGGAACAGATAAAGGCTCTTTTTCAGAGAACCATAGATACAGGCATCCGGCACGGTACGGTAACCGTTATGCTGGACAAGGAGGGCTTTGAAGTAACCACCTATCGTATTGATGGGGAATATGAGGACAGCCGCCACCCGAAGGAAGTGATCTTTACCGCCAATCTGGTGGAGGATCTGAAGCGCCGGGATTTTACCATCAATGCCATGGCATATAATGATACAGCAGGTCTTGTAGATGTATTTGATGGTGTGAAGGATATGGAAAAGCATGTTATCCGCTGTGTGGGCAATGCAATGGAACGTTTTTCCGAGGATGCGCTGCGTATTTTGCGGGCCATCCGTTTTTCGGCACAGCTTGGATATGAGATCGATCCGGCTACACAGGAGGCAATCCGAAAGCTGGCAGGAAATCTGGAGCACATCAGTGCGGAGCGTATCAGGGAGGAATTAACCAAGCTGTTAGTATCCCCTCATCCGGATTTTTTGGAAAAGGCATATGAGCTGGGAGTGACGGCAGTTATCCTGCCGGAGTTTGACAGATGTATGGAAACACCCCAGAATCATAAGCATCATTGTATGAATGTAGGAAGGCATATCCTGTGCTCCGTAAAGGAGGTCAGGGAAATAAAGGAACTGCGTTATGCCATGCTTTTGCATGACATCGGAAAGCCCCGTACCATGGAAACGGATGAGGAGGGTATTACCCATTTTCACGGACATCCTGCAGTCAGCGCAGAAATGGCCAAGGAGATCCTCAGAAGGCTGCGTTTTGACAATGATACAGTCTCTACAGTCACCCGTCTGGTGGAATATCATGATTATCAAAATAATACGGCTGCCGATATGCGGATCGTCCGCAGGGCAGTCAATAAGATCGGTGAGGATATTTTTCCGCTGCTTTTCGAGGTCCGCAGGGCAGATATTATGGCGCAGAGCACCTATCTGAGAGAGGAAAAGCTGGCAGCCTTAAGGCAGTGGGAGCTTCTCTACGAAAAGGTTACAGAGGAAAAGCAGTGTGTTTCCTTAAAGACGCTGGCTGTAACAGGATCGGACCTCATCGGAATCGGCATGCAGCCGGGTAAGGAGCTTGGTGTTATATTAAAAGAACTTTTGGAACATGTGCTGGATCATCCCCGGGACAACCAGAAGGATATTCTGTTAGCTATGGTACAAAAGAAGATTCTTTAACATACTTTCACAACCCCCTTCATATGATAGGTTAGGACGAATCCGTCCTAATAGATACTTATGGGAGGGTATGGTGTGAACGATCGGGCGGTTGCTTTGTTGGAGCAGTATGATATAGAAGTAGTACGGACTAAAAAAGGCAGGGGAGGCATCCTGTGTGATACGCCAAAGGGCGCGCTGATTTTAAAGGAATATGCGGGCAATGAAGCCCGTTTGCTGCTGCAGGATGGTCTGCTTTGGCATATCAGGGAACAGGGGCAGGTCAGAACAGATACCCTGGTGCCTACCAAAGAGGGCAAGCTTTGGGTAAAGGACCGGGATGGTATCTGCTATATCCTTAAGACTTATTATGAGGGCAGGGAATGCAATATCCATGACAGAGAGGAATGTCTGCTTATTATGCGTCTGTTGGCAAAGCTGCACAATTCCATGGAGGATTACAGTTGGAAGCCGGAAAAAGTACTTTTGGAGCAGGAGGACGGACAGGGTATGCCCACAGGAACGGTAACGGCGGCACCAAGCCCCTTGCAGGAATATGAAAAGCATAACAGGGAGCTTCTCAGCATCCGCAGTTATTTATATAAAAAAGGACAGAAGCAGCTTTTTGAAAGAAGGCTGCAGTCTGTTATGGATATCTATATGGAACAGGCAAAGGAAACCACGCGGGGATGGAAGGCATATGTGCAGCAGCTTAAACTGCAGGAGCCGGAGCATACCTGCTTTCATGGTGATTACCAGTATCACAATGTGATCCTTTATAATGGGGAATGGTATGTGGTAAATTTTGAAAAGTGCCGGCCGGGAAGCAGGATGAAGGATGTTTATCTGCTGCTTCGTAAGCTTTTGGAGAAAAGTGACTGGTCTGCAGTGCTGGGACGGGAGCTTTTGGAGGCATACGGACAGATACGTCCTTTGAGTGCAGTGGACTGTATCGATCTGTATTACCGCCTGTCCTATCCGGAAAAATTCTGGAAGATTGCGAATTTCTACTACAATTCCCGTAAGGCATGGATCCCTGAGCGGAATATGGAAAAATTAGAAAAGCTGTTAGAGCAGGAAGAAGCAAAGCAGGATTTTCTGAAAACTGTCTTTACACCTGCATCCCTTTCGGAGGTAACAGCAGGTGCAGAGCTCAGTTCATAAAAAATTTACTGTCTTTTAATCCGCACTTTGTTGTCTTATGCAGAAGGATTTACTAAAATATAATCGTAATACTTCGGCATTGGGACAGAGTATTAGGCGTGGGGAACGAAAATAACGAAGGAGAAGGATATGGAGAAGATAGTAGATAATAATGATTTCAGCGAGGAGAAGCTGGAGAGTCTGAAGGAGAACACCAGGCAGTATAGGGAATTAATGAGCTATTACGGCTGTGCCATGCTGGAAATAGAGACAAAGTTTCGGGTATTGAATCTGCAATTTTCCCTGGAGCAGGATCATAATCCTATTGAAACCATCAAGACCCGTCTGAAATCCGCAGAAAGCATTATCGGCAAGCTGAAAAGAAGAAACCTGCCAATGAACGTGGAAGCGATTGAAGAAAATCTGAATGATGTGGCAGGTGTCCGGGTGATCTGCCCCTTTATCAGTGATATTTATATGCTGGCTGACTGCCTGTTAGAGCAGGATGATGTTAAGCTGATCGAGAAAAAGGATTATATCAGACAGCCTAAGGAAAATGGCTACAGAAGTCTGCATTTGATCGTGGAGACCCCGATCTATCTGCAGGATGAGAAGAGATATATGAGAGTGGAGGTACAGCTTAGGACCATAGCTATGGATTTCTGGGCAAGCCTGGAGCACAGGCTCCGTTATAAGAAGGAAATGAATCCACAGGTTCTGGAAATGCTGGCTGTGGAATTGAAGGAATGTGCAGATGACAGTGCCAGTCTGGATAAGCGTATGGAGACGGTCAGGGACTACATAGAACAGAATGGTACGAGGCCCCATAAATACAGTAAAACACCTTGACAAATAAAGGGAAAACCTTTATATATAGATATAGACGTTTCGAGGTTATGAATCTGTCAAATGAAAAATAGAATACTTTATATAGGAGGAGTTCACAATGAACAAAACAGAATTGGTTGCAGCTATGGCTG
>CAYXQG010000086.1:0-7447 GCA_964467405.1 uncultured Acetatifactor sp.
AGATCACGCTTCCAGGAAATATATGCAGCTGCAACCATTCCGAGACTGATACATTCTCCGTGCAGCAGTTCAAAATTCTTTGCTTTCTCAATAGCATGTCCGATGGTATGTCCAAAATTCAAAAGTGCTCGGTCTCCCTGCTCGGTAGGATCCTTTTCCACAACTGCCTTTTTAATGGAACAGCTTCTTAAAACCAGCTCCTCCAACACCTCCATGTCTCTTTCGCAGATCTCATACATATTTTCAATCAGCCAGGTATAAAATTTAGCATCCTTGATCAGACCATGCTTCATTACCTCTGCAAATCCGGCAAAATATTGACGATCATCCAGGGTTTTCAATGTATCCAGGTTCATATATACCAGCTTCGGCATTTTAAAAGCGCCGACCATATTCTTATAACCATCAAAATCCACACCGGTCTTGCCACCGATACTGCTGTCATTCTGTGCAAGCAATGTAGTAGGAACCTGGACATAATCTACACCGCGTAAATAAGTTGCTGCCGCATAGCCGGTCATATCACCGACAACACCGCCTCCAAGCGCAATAAGCAGATCCTTTCGTCCGAAGCCTTCTTTAATCAGATAGGCATAGATATCCTTTATGCTGTCCAATGTTTTACTTGCTTCTCCTGCTGCAATCGTATAAACATATACGCCGCTGCACAAATCATTGATCTGCTCCTTAACAGCATCCGCATAGATCGGTCCGACAATGGTATCCGTTACGATACACACCTTTTTCTCCGGTGTCACAAACGGTTCCAGCTCCGTTTTCAACATTTCAAAGCTTTTCTCTATGACAATATCATAGCACGGCTTCTTTCCGTATAATACATTTAATCTCTGTGACATTTCTGTAAATCCTCTTCCTTTGTTTTATACAAAAAACTTCCCTTCATCTGCTCTAAAGGTGCAAATAAGGGGAAGTAATCTCTCAAAAATCATTCATTAAAAATCATTGTTGATGGGGGAATCAAAAGCACCTCCGAAAATATCCTGAAAATCGCCGGATACATCCACGCTGGCCGGAGTAATAATAAATATATAATGTGATATCTTCTGCAAATTACCGCTTATTGCATAGCAGGAACCTGATGCAAAATCAATGATCCTCTGTGCAATATCCACATCAATACCTTCTAAATTCAGTACCACTGTGCGGTTAGCCAGGAGAGTATCCGTAATCTCTCTTGCATCCTCAATAGAGGTAGGCTTCATCACACAAACTTCCATACCATTGCCGTTTGAGATTCTTCTGGTGGAAGGCTGTCTCATCTGTGTCACCTTATTTGAAGAAGGCTGAGGAACTCTTTTAATCTGTCTTTCAACAGGTTCTTCCTCTTCCCTTACAACCGTCTTCTTCACAACAGCCGGCTGCTTCGGTTCTTCATATTCTTCCTCGTCATCATAATCGCTGTCATAGAAATCATCATCATCTATATCATTTAATTTCATATAATTCAAAAACTTGTCCATTACGCCCATGTTTCATGCTCCTTTTCACGTACAGATCAAACCTGTCCATAATCACGTTCTCCAAAAATACCGGTACCGACACGGACATAGGAAGCACCCTCTTCTATTGCCACCTCATAATCCCCTGTCATTCCCATGGATAACGTATCTACAGTAACATTATCAATGTTTTCCTTCCTTATGTCAACAGCTAATTGTCGCAATTTTGCAAAAAACAAACGGTTATCTTCGGCATTTTCCGTATATGGTGCCACTGTCATGAGTCCTTTTATGCAAATATTTGGCAGCTTGGCAATCTCTTTTACCAGAGAAATGGTCTCATCAGCAGTAGAAGTTCCAAACTTAGTGGCCTCGTTCGCTACATTTACCTCCAACAGGATATTTACGGTAACCTGTTTTTTTACAGCTTCCTTGCTGATTTCCTCTGCTAACCGGTAAGAATCTACACTATGGATCAAATATACCTTATCCACAATATATTTTACCTTATTTCTTTGCAGATGTCCTATCATATGCCAACGGATATCCTTCGGCATTTTATCATATTTTTCAACCAGCTCCTGTACCTTATTTTCACCAAAGTCACGGATGCCATATTCATATGCTTCCTCTAACATGGGAACCGGCTTGGTCTTGCTTACAGCGATCAAGGAGGTTTCCTGTTTATAGGGTGACCTTTCCTTTGCAAGTGCCATTCTTTCCTGTACTTTTTTTATATTTTCACTGATCATAAAAGCTTCTCCCCATTAATTATATATAAACTGTTCATCACTGACAGACTCTGCATTCAATACCACATAGTCATATACATTCAGTCCATACCTTGTATTGGACTTTACAATCGCATATTCCTCATTTTGATACAGAATCTGTATTTGTCTGAAATCTGCATATCCTTTATTCATATAATACACACCGATCAAGGATGCCTTACGGCTGACCGTATACTTTTCCTGGCTGTCCGGCAGGATCAGATTATCCCCTGCCTGCAAAATAGTCGCATCAATATAATACTCTCCGGCTTCCTCATCATAACTGTAAAACTCGGTCTCCACAAATTCACTGGTAATATTACCTTCTTCTGTATAGGTTTCCTTCAAAACACCGCCTCTGGCATCCTCTCCTCCCACAGTAACAAACTGCTGCGGAATCAGGAAAAATTCCTTATTTACAATTGAGGTGTTGGGAATCTTCAATCCGGTTTCCTCATGCAGGAGCAATTCCACATCCACGAAACGATCTTTCACAAAAGTAATCATGGAGTTGTTAAATTTAAGTTCCATATATGTATTGCCGTCCGCACCTTTCACGATGAATACCTGTCCCCAGGATTCATACTGATTTTTCAGAAAACGTACTTTAATATACTCCTCTGCCAGGAAATCTTCAGCCATATCTTCCTCTATTGCGAGAACCAATGACCAGTTTTCATTCTTGGCAAGCTTGTATACCGGATCAGTTGCTGCCACAAGATCATTTTCTGCAAGCTGCTTCTTTTCATATTTCTTCTCATTAAACATATCCATGGTGACCTGCTGTACACTGATATCTTCAAAACCATCCACATAATATGCTACAATTCCAGTATTCACTGCATTACAAAGGCTGACCATATTCATCAGATCAGGATTGGAGGAGCTGATGCTGTCCATCATATAGGAATTAGATAATTTCAGCACATCCCCCTTCAGGGAATATTTAAAATCATATACATTAGAAAATGTCTTACTGTCAAAGCCATGAACAAAATCCGTGATCTCACTTCTAAGCTCGATCAACTCCTTATCAGACAAGGAATTTTCATCCACATTTGCACTTCCCAGATAATCCTTCAAACGCCCGGTCTCATCTATTGTATAGACAAGATTTCCCAGGGCAACTCTTTCACCTTCCCTGGCAAAATAGTTTACATATCCGGACTTGTCTGCTGTCACAACCTGTTCTTCCCGCAAAGCAAGAGCCCTGTATGTATAATTGATCGCCAAGGAGCCTTCCTTAACCTCATAGGGTATGATCTTTTCCGTCTGCATGGACATTACCACATATGCCAGAACATAGATCAGCACTGCAAAGAAAATTAACATTCCTATATTCAGATTAATGGGTCTGCGATATTTTCGCACGTTATTTTTCGGATTGTTTTTTTGTGCCAAACCTTTCTTCCTCCAAATGCTATCTTTATAGACAAGAAGAAAAAGCCCCGGTAAGCATCCGAGGCTTTCATCATACGTCATCTTATAAAGAAATAATTATATTCTTCTTCACACCTTCAGGCAATTCATGTTCATCCATAGAAACGCTTAAAATGAAATCAATATTATGTACCTTACTAATCTTCTCAAGCTTCTCAATAGCAGGCGTAATATCCTGATCAGCCAGACAGGAAGTTGTCAGGAAGCTGTCAAAATACATCTGCTGCAGATCATGATCCTGAGAAATGATACCGGAAACAAATCCGATAAATTCATCTGCACTTTCAATCAAAAACTGTGATACATCAATCAAACGAACCTTGTTATTTAATTCATACATGTGAGCCATGCTCTTATCCAGATATGCAATATTACCTGTAATATTCTTTACTTCACTATTTACTTTGTCCAATAACTGTTTTGTCTTTCCTTTACCTTTTTTGCCTACGATCAATTGAACCATTGGTGTACCCTCCTAAAGTAAATTGATGAATTATTTATAGTGCCTTCATCTACTTCTATTATAGTGTAAGTTGTTGTAAAAAACAACCATTATTTATTGATTTCATCCAATAAATCTGTCATTTGTGCATAAAGTCCGTCTCGGGATGTACCTCCCAGGATTACTGATATATACGGTGAGCCGTTTTTATCCCTTGAAAGAAGCACCAGACAATGTCCGGCAGCATTTGTAGTTCCGGTCTTACCTCCGATCACGGTTACGTTCTCCGGCGCCTTGGTATCTGCATTGACATATCTGTTGGTATTACGCACCGATATGGTCTTTGCTTCTCCCGTACTACTATGGTACGTTGTTTCATATGCCGTACACTGAATGATCTCTACAAAGGTTTCATATTTGACAGCCTCATTAAAGATCAGATACATATCATAAGCCGTTGTATATTGTTCCGCATCCGTAAGTCCGTGTGGATTGACAAAATGAGAATTAGTTGCACCCAGGACTTTTGCTTCCTCATTCATCATATTCACAAAATTATCCACTGTGCCGCCGATATTCTCTGCGATCAGCAGGGCTGCGTCATTTGCCGAATTAATCAAAGCAACATACAATGCCTGATGAAGGGTCATGGTATCACCGGGCTTTAATCCACAAACCTGTGCACCGGATTCATTAACATAGACGGAATTGGATGCTGTTAGTATCTGATCCATGGGACCGTATTTCAAGGCCACCAATGCGGTTAATACCTTGGTAAGACTGGCCGGAAACAGCTTTTCATGAGCATTTTGTGCATACAAAACCTCTTTGTTGCTAATATCCAGTAATAAAGCTGCCGTACACTGTGAGGTGTCGGCAAATGCCGGATCAATCTGATCCCCCGTAACAATGCACAGATCCCGTGCAAACGGTGCTGCCGTATCTGCACCATTGTCCGCCAGTATATTAAATCCACTTATATCACTGTCCGCATCATAGGAAAGCTCATAGCTTACCGAACCACAGGCGCCCAAATTGATCAGCAGAACAGAAAGCATACAAAACAATATGAACTTTGATCGGTAGATATCATTTGTATATTTCACGCCACTCTAAATCTCCTCTGTCCAAAGACTTGATCAACAGCTCTGCACTGGCAAGATTGGAAGCTAAAGGAATATTATGCATATCACAAAGCTTAATGACATTGTTTACATCCGGTTCATGTGATTTCGGTGTAGAAGGGTCTCTTAAAAAGATTACAAGATCAATCTGATTATGTTCTATCTGAGCTCCTATCTGCTGAGTACCACCCAAATGTCCTGCCAAAAATTTATGGACAGTCAGATTGGTTACCTCCTCTATCAATCTTCCGGTAGTTCCGGTAGCATATAAATCATGCTTACTTAAAATACCGCGATATGCAATACAAAAATTCTGCATCAGCTTTTTCTTGGCATCATGTGCTATTAATGCTATGTTCATAATCGTCCTCCTAATGGCTGCGGTCATGTAGAATAACATAATCTTATCCGCATGTATATTATCTATTTCGTTGAAGTCCTACATTTAAAACAAATCCCATACCTATAAACAGACTCCATAAGGATGTGAGCCCATAGCTTACAAATGGTAACGGTAGTCCTGTATTCGGCAGTATAAAGGTTGCTACACCAATATTAATAAATCCCTGAAAAGCAACGAGACTTCCCATACCGGCTGCAATGATTCGCCCCGCCAGATCCGAGGCATGCCTTCCAATAGAGATACATTCCAAAGCGATCCCCATCAATAATACGATTACTGCAAAGCTTCCTTTAAAACCGAACTCTTCACCGATTACAGCAAAGATAAAATCGGTCTGCGGCTGGGATACAAAATTACCATTTATAACAGAAGTGATCTCATTATTTTTATATCCCTTTCCGTCAAGCATTCCGGATGCAATGGCCGTTACGGAATTGAGCTGCTGTAATGCTTCTGCCTGGGCATATTCCTCCGGATTAATAAAGGAAAGGATACGTGTCTTCTGATACTCTTCCAAATACTTAAAATCGGGCTGTATCACAACAGAGATCAATATGACAAAGGTGGGTACTGCCACCGCTATGATACTGATGATCAGCTTCCAGCTCAATCCGCCTGCAAACATAATTATACAAAAAATAACGATAAGTACAATACTCGTAGACAGATCCGGCTGGTCATATATAAGATACCAGGGTATCATAATCAGTACAACACAGGAAATGATGATACGAAAAGTATTCAACTTCTCCTTATGTTTCATAATAAACTGTGCAAAGAATAAAATCAACAAAATTTTTGCAGTTTCTGAAGGCTGGAAACGAAAACTACCGATCTCCAACCATCTTTGCGCGCCAAGCTGTCCTTCATCACCTAAGAATTTAACGGCCAGCAACAAAATAAGATTTCCCAGGTACATGATCCAGTTAAGTCTTAAAAGCCATTTATAATCCATAAGCGATATGACGATCATAATCACGCTGCCGGCTATAACACCGAACATCTGCTTACTTTGCAGGGATTCCTCCGCACTTCCCACAGCAAATACGCCTATTGTTGCCAATAACAATATCATTATGATTAATTTGAAATCGTAATTGCGTATTTTATATCTCTTAAACATAGTAAACCTTCCTACATCTTACCGTTATTTAAATCCAATATGGGGATGTTCGCGTATAATGCAGGCGTTGTCTTGCTAATCTGTATCTCCATATTGGCAGTATCAATCTTCATGTATTTTGAAATAACTTTTGCGATATCTGTTTTGATCAATTCCATCATTTCCGGCGAACAGTTTACTCTGTCCGATATTAACAATATTTTCAAGCGGTCCCTGGCGATCTGGCAGGAACTCTTTTTCCGAAATAATCCTCTCATGCTCTGCCCTCCTTATGCCCTGTGGAAAATACCGGATACCCTTGTCCAAAAGGATATACTCTTTTCCGCTGTAAAGAAGGGGACCTCCTTACCCAGTACACGCTGGGAAATGTTGTCATACGCATGTCCCGCCGGCGTATCCGTCCCAACCAGAGGTTCTCCCTGATTGGTCGATATCACAACATTCTCATCATCAGGGACAATGCCAATCAAAGGAATTGCCAATATATCCACCACATCGGCTGCAGACATCATATCCCCTCTTTTTACCATATCCGGGCGCAGTCTGTTGATGACCAGTTCAATCTGTTTAAATCCGTTTGCTTCCAAAAGTCCTACAATACGATCCGCATCCCGAATGGCCGAAACTTCCGGCGTTGTCACCACAAGTGCTCTGTCTGCACCTGCTATTGCATTTTGAAATC
>CAYXQG010000087.1:0-7441 GCA_964467405.1 uncultured Acetatifactor sp.
GCTAAGAGGACGTATCGGACGTTCCAATCGTACCGCTTATGCATTTCTGATGTATAAGCGTGACAAGATGCTGAAGGAGGTGGCGGAAAAACGTCTGGCAGCCATCAAGGAATTTACGGATTTAGGAAGCGGATTTAAGATTGCAATGCGTGATCTGGAGATCCGCGGAGCCGGCAATCTTTTGGGAGTCCGCCAGCATGGCCACATGGAAGCGGTCGGATATGACATGTATTGCAAGATGCTAAATGAAGCAGTGCAGAATCTGAAAGGCGTGAAGACCATTACAGATTTTACGACCTCGGTGGATTTGGACGTGGATGCTTTTATTCCACCAAGCTATATTGTGAATGAGGTACAGAAACTGGATATTTATAAGCGTATCGCAGGTATTGAAAACAGCCGGGAGCGGGATGATATGAGGGATGAGCTCATAGACCGTTTCGGAGATATCCCTAAGTCAGTGGATAATCTGCTTCGGATCGCCCTGATACGTGTTGCAGCACATAAGCTGTATCTGACGGAGGTAAAGGGAAAGAATGAAAGAATCCAATTTACCTTCAGACCGGATGCCGATATCAGGGTAGAAGGCATACCGGCCCTGATAAAGAAGCACAAGGACAGGCTAAGCTTTACTGCTTATGGAAATCCCTTCTTCACATACCGTTATTATAAGAGCGGCATGGTGGAAAAGGATGCGGAAATATTGCTTGACAGTACAGAACAAATGCTTCAGGATATGAGAGAAGTGATCGGTTTGACAAATAAGGATACAAAAAAGGAGGATGTTGATTAATGGATAAGAAAAGAGAGTTTGATTTATTATCATTGGGTGAGCTGATGCTTCGGTTGTCACCTCCTGATAATGAAAGAATTACCAGAGGAGATACCTTTAAGAAGCAGGCAGGAGGTGCGGAGTTAAATGCCATTACCGGAGCTGCCATGCTGGGACTTCGCTGCGGCATCATTTCCAAGCTCCCGTCAAATGATCTGGGAACCTATATTAAGAACTGTGTGCGTCTTTACGGTGTCAGTGATGACTATATCGTATATGATGACAGTGAGGATGCAAGACTTGGTGTGTATTATTATGAAAACGGCGCATATCCCAGAAAACCAAGGATCGTCTATGACAGAAAGAACACCTCCATCAACAAAATTGATGTGTCTGATTATGCAGAAGATCTCTACAGTGCGACCAGATGCTTCCACACCAGCGGTATTACACTGGCCTTAAGCCCGCAGGTAAGAAAAACAGCAATTGATATGATCAAGAGATTTAAGGAACAGGGCGCCATCATATCCTTTGATGTAAACTTCAGGGGTAATCTGTGGACGGGAGCAGAGGCGAAGGAATGTATTGAAAGTATTCTGCCCTATGTGGATATTTTCTTCTGTTCAGAGGATACTGCCAGACTGACCTTCTTAAAAGAGGGAGATGTTAAGAGTATTATGAAGAGCTTTACACAGGAGTATCCCATTTCTGTTGTTGCTTCTACACAAAGAATCGTACATAGTCCGAAGCGTCATACCTTTGGTTCTGTCATCTATTGTGCAAAAGATGATACTTATTATGAGGAGCCGCCCTATGCAGATATTGAGGTAGTGGACCGTATCGGAAGCGGTGATGCTTATATTTCAGGTGTGCTGTACGGACTGTTGTCTAAAGAGGGTGATTACAGAAGAGCACTGGAGTATGGCAATGCGACCAGCTCCTTAAAGAATACGATCCCGGGAGATCTGTTATCTACGGATTTAAAAGAGATCGACGGTATTATCAAAGAGCATAAGTCCACAGGACGAATTGCGGAAATGGACAGGTAAGTCAGGGCATGCAGAGAGAACGTTTAGGAAGTCGTCTTGGTTTTATATTATTGAGCGCAGGCTGCGCTATCGGTATCGGAAATGTATGGAAATTTCCTTATATGGTTGGGCAGAACGGCGGAGGAGCTTTTGTACTGATCTATATCTTTTTCTTAGCCATCATCGGTGTGCCGGTTATGACTATAGAATTTGCCATGGGACGTGCAGGACAAAGCAGTACGGCAAAATTGTATTATGAGCTGGAGCCTAAGGGGACCAAATGGCATATACATGGTTATGTAACCATTGTGGGAGCTTATTTGCTGATGATGTTTTATACAACGGTAGCAGGATGGATGCTGCAGTATTTTGTAGATACGGCAGCAGGCAGATTCGCAGGTGCGGATTCGGCCCGGGTAGAGGGACTGTTTCAGGAAATGCTTTCCAATCCGGTTTCCATGACCGTCTATGTACTGATCGTTGTATTGATTGGTATCGGAGTTTGTTCCATGGGTGTGCAGAAGGGGCTTGAAAAGATTACGAAGGTTATGATGATCGCACTTCTGGCGATCATGGTAGTGCTTGCAGTTAACAGCATCTTTATGGAAGGCGGTGCAGAGGGACTGAGTTTCTATCTGAAACCGGATCTTAACAGAATGAAAGATGCAGGGGTTGCAAAAGTTGTTGTTTCAGCCATGAATCAGTCTTTCTTTACATTAAGTCTTGGTATGGGCGCCATGGCTATTTTCGGAAGCTATCTGGGCAAGGAAAGGGCATTAATGGGAGAGGCTGTAAATGTGGCGATCCTGGATACATTTGTTGCGGTAACCTCAGGCCTGATTATTTTCCCCGCATGCTTTGCATACGGAGTGGCACCGGACAGCGGTCCCAATCTGATCTTTATTACACTGCCTAATATCTTCAACCATATTTCCGGGGGAAGAGTGATCGGCAGCCTGTTCTTTGTATTTATGAGCTTTGCGGCATTGTCCACAGTGCTTACCGTGTTTGAACAGATACTTGCCTGTACCATGGATGTATGGGGCTGGAGCAGAAAAAAGGCCTGCCTGATCAACGGCATCCTTTTGTTTATCCTGTCCATACCATGTGTACTGGGATTTAATATATTAAGCTTTCTTCAGCCAATGGGAGAGGGAAGCACTATTATGGATTTGGAGGATTTTCTGGTTTCCAATATTATACTGCCCTTAGGCTCCCTTCTCTTTATTTTGTTCTGTACAAGCCGTTATGGCTGGGGCTGGGATAAGTTTGTGGCAGAAGCAAATGCAGGAAAAGGACTGAAGATCGCAAAGTGGATGAGAGGATATATGACTTATGTATTACCTGTCATTGTGCTTATCATCTTTATTGTAAGCCTTTTGTAAGAATGCAAAGCTCGTAGAGGAATAACCGGCGCAGGGAAGCTGCATATGGCAGTTACCTTTGCAAGGATGCTTTTGGGATTGGCGATCAGCTTTTTAAGATCCGTTTGGTATTTTCGTTGATCTTTTTGGAGAGTCTGGTATATTCCACCAACTCCTCCTCTGAAAAATCAGCAAAACGTATGGCATCATAATCGCTTTGTGCAGCAGAAAGGGAGGGCAGCAGTGCCAGCCCGTCTGCAAGAAGCTCGATGCTTAGATATTTATCCCCCTTCTTTGGGGGATTTTGTTTTTTCAGAAGGATACCGGATTCTGCAGGCTGTACAGGCTCCGGAGATTTCCGCACTTCTGTTACACGGATATAATTTTTGGAGGCCAGCCTCTGCAGGGAAATGCCCAGGCTGCTCTTGGGGATACCGGTCAGATCTGCCAGCTCCCTTCTGGTATACAGGGTATCGGACTGGCTTAAGTAAAGAAGCAGGGTCACCTCGCGCAAAGTGAGATCATTGCTGAAGGAGATGGCCTTCAGGCAATACTCAAGAAGCTTCCGGCTGCGGTAGGCATCTGCCAGGATTCCTTTGCCGGTGATTGCTGGAGTGTAGATAAAGCCGCGTTCATTCCCCAGTCTGGTAACACCCGGAAGGATGGATGGTGCAACCATTCCGTCGCCGGCGGAGTCTACAAAGAAGCGATATACACCCAGACGTTTTTTGTCATAATCCTCTTTGTCATATACATTTTTGTAGAAATTATTATAATATTCAAAGACCATGATCTTCATCTTGATGGTTCTGCTGATACTGTTCCCCTGGCTTACCAAGGAGCCCTTGGTCTTTACATAGTAATAAATAGGTGCCTGCAGGGCATAAAAAATCTCCGCATGAAGGATATATTCCAAGTTGAAGAGAAAATCCTCACACCAGCTGACGGAGGTATCCATCCGCAGACCATGAGCCTCGACCAGCTCTCTGCGATAAAGCTTGTTCCAAAGGACACCATAGTAAAAATCTGCAGGATTCTTCATCATTTCTTCTGCAAATTCTTCTTTTGACATAAGCTTCTGTTCTTCAATACTTCCTTTATGAGATACACGCTCCCCGATAACGCGGTAAAAATCAGCTATGACCAGATCGCAGTTATATTCGGTCGCAGTGCGTACCAAAAGCTTGGTAGCATCAGCCGTAATCCAGTAATCACTGTCCAAAAACTGCAGGTAAGTACCGGTTGCCAGACCAATGGCTATGTTGCGGGTATCAGATACACCGGTATTTTCTTTGTGGATCACACGGACGCGGGGATCTGCAGCAGCATATTCATCACAAATTGCGCCGGAAGCATCAGTGCTGCCGTCATTGACTAAAAGCAGTTCAAAATCTGTAAATTCCTGTCCAAGGATACTGTCCACACAGCGTTTGATAGAGTTTTCAGCATTATACACCGGAACGATGATACTGACTGTTGGATTCATGTATTTTCCTCCTAATGATCGTAGATCGTTTGATTTCTATTTTAACGAATTTTCAGGCAGATTACAATGGGATATTCCGTGGGAGGAGCAAATCCTTCTCGTGCATAAATAAGGATTGCATTCTTGACTGAATGAACGGATTATAGTAACCTTATATTAGGAGTCTTTGACACAAAGGAAAGGAGATTACCTTATGGAGAACAAAAATAACACTCCGCTGATGGAGGTGCTGGATCTTTTCACAGCAGCAAATGTACCGGAGCGCGGACCTGAGGAAGAAGAAATTGATGAGCCTGCATGGCAGGTTGGAACGGAGGCAACACCGGCGCATTTCCCCGGAAATGGTCTGGCAGAGCATCCGATGCTTTACATCGGAGAAGGATGTAACCGTATGTTTTTGATCAAGGATGGCAAGATCATCTGGACTTATGATACAGGTAAGGGTTTTGAATATGATGATATCTGGATGAAGAAGAACGGAAACATCGTATTTTCCCGTATGAACTGGGCAGGTGAAGTTACTCCTGACAAGAAGATTGTTTGGAAATTCGAGCCGAAGGCAGGCGAAGAGGTGCATACCATGCAGCCTATCGATGAGGATAAGGTATTGATGGTGATCAATGGTCTTCCGCCTCATGTGGTTATTGTAAATACCAAGACCAATGAAGTGGTATATGAGCATGAAGTACCTTATGATAATCTGGATCCGAACCGTGTGCACGGACAGTTCCGTCGTTTCCGTATGACGGCAGCAGGCACCTTCCTGGTACCGTACCTGGCACTGCACAAGGTAGTGGAATATGATATGGATTTCAATGAAATCTGGAAATATGAGATCACCAGACCCTGGGCAGCGATCCGCTTGAACAATGGCAACACCCTGATCACAGATGAAAAGGAAAAGCTGACCAGAGAAGTAAATCCTGCAGGAGAAACTGTCTGGGAGCTGTATCATGACGATCTGCCTGAGGAATACAGAGTGGAAGGCAGCCAGACCTGCGTCAGACTGAAGAATGGTAATACTATCATTTGCGCTACGGGTGCTAAGGGAACAGCCCCTCAGCTGGTAGAAGTAACACCTGAAAAGGAAGTAGTATGGGTACTGAAGGACTGGAGAGAATTAGGTCCTGCAACAGCGATCCAGATTCTGGATGATCCGGGCGATCCGCAAGTACCGGGTGATTGTGAAAGATAACTAAGGAAATATAGAGGAGAATAACAGCATGAAGTATTTTAATCTTGCCGGCGAACAGGTATCCAGAGTGATTCAGGGATGCATGCGTATCAGTCGTATTGACCAACAGGCAGTTGATGCACTTCTTAAGACAGACTTAGAGTGCGGTATCAATTTTTTTGACCACTCCAATGTTTACGGAGGCGGTTCCTGCGAAACAAAATTCGGACAGTTTTTAAAGGATAATCCGGGTACCCGTGAGAAAATGTTTATCCAGACCAAATGTGGTTTGAGAAATCGTATGTATGATTCCTCCAAGGAACAGATCGTTTCCTGTGTAGACAAGAGTCTTTCCAGATTCGGTATTGAATATATTGATTTCTTATTGATCCATCGTCCTGATATGCTCTGCGATCCGGAAGAAGTAGCAGATGCTTTCACAACCTTGCAGGAGCAGGGTAAGGTGCGTCATTTTGGTGTATCCAATCATAATCCTTTACAGATTGAGCTTTTAAAGAAGTATCTTGGCGACAAGATTGCGATCAGCGTAGATCAGCTTCAGTTCAGTCTGATTCATACGGGAATGTTGGATAGCGGCGCTAATGTCAATGTATTAAATGATGCAGCATGCAGCCGTGACGGACATATTTTGGATTATACCCGTTTGAATGATATTACCATTCAGCCTTGGTCTCCGTTCCAGGGCAAGCAGGATGAGGGTATCTTCATTGATAATCCCAACTATCCTGAGCTGAATGAGAAGCTGAAGGAAATTGCTGACAGATATGGTATCACACCTACCGGTCTTGCAATTGCATGGATCCTGCGTCATCCTGCAAAGATGCAGCCGATCATCGGTACTACCAATCTGGACAGAGTGCGTCAGATCGCAGCAGCAGCAGATGTTACCATTACACATGATGAGTGGTATGAACTGTACAAATCAACAGGTAAGACCTTGCCGTAAGCATGGTGAAAGAAAAAGCAGCCCTTGGGGCTGCTTTTTTGTTGGTGGTGAGGGGTGTGTCTGCAATACTTTCAATGAGAACCTTTGAACAATGCCGGCCCATCCTCTCAACACTTACCGGTGCAGTTGTCGGGCAGAAGCAGGATAATATCCGGGAAGACCGGGTAAATTTTAAGGTCTGTATATTTCAGAAAAGGAATATTTATGGCAAAATGATTTTATAAGATAAATTAAAACTGAACTGTGTATCAATTTACTACAAATGGCTATTTGCCTCTAATGACAATCACTTGTGGTACAATTTGACGAAAGTCACCGTAGATTCTGCGTAGCGGAACATGACAGGGAGAACTTGTGGGTATATATGACCTCAATTCCCTAAAAATACCCACGGAAGGACAAAAAAAGCCCATTTTGCTAAGAAAATATAGTGGCTGTGGGTATATTATAGGAAAAAGTGCCTGAAATACCCGCTAATTAGAGAAACAGTGGGTATTTTAAAGGAATTTCTATGAAAAATACCCACGCAAGCAATAAACGGATAGTTTGGGTATAAAAATTCCGGCAAAGTGTCCTTGACATGGGGGTACACTTTATTTTTAGGTTAAGTCAATACAAAAAATAGTATGCAATAATTTTTTCAACAATAT
>CAYXQG010000088.1:0-7362 GCA_964467405.1 uncultured Acetatifactor sp.
GTCCTGAGAAGATCAAAAACTGTGCCGGTCGCCTGAAATCCCCTTCCAACAGGATCACCTTCCCGGAGCGTTCTGCCAGTGCAATGGCAAGATTCGCTGCTACAGTTGATTTTCCTTCATTCTCTGCCACACTGGTGACTACAATGGTCTTTACCTTTTTTTGTGCTGCCCCATATGCCACCCTTGCCGCAAGCTTCCGATAGCTTTCCCCAAAGTATAGACCGGTTGTGGGAGCATTCACTAACAATGCCTTCTTTTTGTGCCTTACAGCTTCCCTGAGAGTTTTATACTTTTTCTCAAAGGGAATGACTCCCAGACTTTTGGCATCCAGCTTTCTTTCAATATCCCCTTCCTGTCTGATACTGTCATGAAAATAGGAAAGAAGGGCAATGATACCTGTCAGGGCTGCTGCCATGATCCAAAAGGCTTTTTGGGCAGGCTCTTTTACATTCAGCAGATAATCCGGACCGGTAGGCACGTAAGGCTCCTCCAATACCTCCATAAGGAAATCTCCCATGGCGAAATACGAGACCTTCGTATAATTCTCCATAACGACCCTGATCACATTCATGGCATCCCTTGAGCTGTCCGCTGTAACAGTCAGGGTCAGAAGATTGGTATCTCCTACTGTTTGTGCCGAAATTTTGGCATTCGCCGCCTCCTCTCCAAGCTCCTGACGCAACATCCTTCTCATACTGTTGCTCTTTAAAATTTTCTGCATGGTTTTTGCCATTTCAGCTGACCGGAACCAGACATTGTCAGTGGTACTGCTCTTTGTGGTAACAACAAAGGTAGCCGAAGTGGAATATACCGGCTTATATACGGTGCTGACAAATACAGCTGCCAAAAGCGCACAGCCGGTAGCTCCTAACAGGATCACCCACCAGTTGAGCAATATATCACGAAGCAGTATATATAGATCCGGGCCAATCTCCTCCCGTCTTCTTTCTTCCTTTTCTTCCATTTCTAATCCTCCACTACTACATACAAAATCGTCACCGCCGTGACCGCTTCCTTCGTTGTATAAGAAAACTCCACCTTATAGATTCCCGGTTCTGTATATACCACCCGTTCCGGAACGCTTACCTCTTCCTGCTCCGTATCCGATTCATATACCTGACCATTGAACGAAATACCCTGCAGATACTCCCTTGGCATTAATACCTCACCGGTCTTTTTATAGACCAGGTATTCAGACAGCACCGGATAAACCTTTCCTTCCTCCTTTTTGGGGTCCGCAATGATTGCCGTCAAGGGGATCAGCCGGGTATCCCCGGCACTGTTATTGACCTGCAAAATAATCTCACAGGGTCCCGTGGTATCTGCCAATGACAGATAGCTCTTTCCATAGGACATGCGTATCCTGTCGGAAATATCCCCATCTATACAGTCCAGGGCTTTTGCCCCCAGCTCTTTCGCATCTGCCGGCAGCTTCTTTCCTTCCAGCAAAAGCGGCTTTGTCAGATAGATTTTGGGGGATTCATAATCTGTATAGCAGATAGTCCGGGAAGCAGTCGCAGACAGGCCGCCCTCGTCAAATACAATATATCGGACAGTTCTCTCATGATCATCCCTCAGGGGAGAAAGGGAGGCAACCTGCAAATACGCTGTCCTGTCACCGTCCTCTTCGTCCACAGCCGTTACCCCCTTAAAAAGCTCCTCTTCCGGGGCCGATGCAGGGATCTTAAGTACCGGGGATTCCACATAGATCTCAGGTGCATGATGATCCGTCCTCTCCCACTTTCTTATACCATATGCACCATAACAGATGCAGGACATGACAAAAAATAAAACCACTGCCATCCGTATCTTCTTCATACTTTTTCATCCCATTCCTTCCTGTAAAATATTTTTTCCGGGTAGAGCAAAGGCCTGTCCATGCAGATACGGGAAGGATTTTCCCGCATAAGCAGCCTGATGTACTCTTTCGGATAAAGCTCCGCCAGTTCAGCATATGCTTCCGCCAGATTAGGGGTCCTTACATAAGGACTATGTGCATCGCTGGCGATGACATCTGCCAACTGAAGGCGTAACAGCCTGTGAGCCGTTTGGAAAGCCTCTTTTCCGAATCTTCCCTGAAGGCTCCCTCTGTTGACCTGGATCCCATATCCTCTGTTTTTCCATGCACGGACCGGGCAGATATCCTCCTGTACAAATGCATACCGCTCCGGATGGGCGATCACAGGACAAATTCCTAAGGCCCTTATCTGCTCCAACAACCCTTCCGCAAAGACCGGATCCTCCTTTTGGGAAAACTCTATTAACATATAATGGCCGCCGTTAACAGGCCACAGCAGTCCCCTTTGTATCAGCCGGGGCACCTGAGGAGTGGCAAATATCTCCATACCGGCATACAGATTCACTTCGATTTTCTCCTGCTTAAGCCTGTTCCTTGCTGTTTTCAAAAGTGCCTTTAAGCTCTCCCCTGCATAATTTTTACAATAACCCGGTATATTGCAATGGGGCGTTGCCACTATGGCACTTACTCCGTTATCTGCCGCAATCTGTGCCATTTCCATGGCATCATACCAGTCTGCTGCGCCGTCATCCACACCGGGCAGGATATGCATATGTATATCGGTCATATTGCCTCCTCCCCGCCTGCACAGGCAGTTTCCCTGTCAAAGGCCCATCCTTCCTCCTTAATCCCGGTTCCCATGACCCGGTATACCCTCCTGCAGGAACGCAGTATGCCGGGTCTGTGTGTCGTAAGAATGATCGTCTTATTGGGTCTGCTTTTTAAAATATTGTCAAAAATCTGCTCCTGCATTGCCATATCCAGAGCCGAAAAAGCCTCATCCAATAACAGAACAGGTGCATCCCTAAGCACTGCCCCTGCAATAGAAACCCTCTGTGCCTGACCTCTGGATAAATTTTTGCCTCCCTCTCCCAAGTCAGCATCAACGGTTTTGGGAAGCTTTTTTACAAAATCCCAGGCACATGCAATCTGCAGTGCCTCTATGATTTCTTCCTCAGTTGCATCCTCCTTTACCAGACGCAGATGCTCAGCGATGGTAGCTGCCAATAAGGGACAGTTCTGTGGCACATAGGCAAATAAATGCCTGGTCTCTGCATTTACGGGGATCCTTCTTCCGTCAGATGCTTCCAGAAAAACCGTCCCTTTCGTCGGATGCACCAGTCCCAAAAGTAGTCGTATGATGGTTGTTTTCCCTTCTCCGGAGGGTCCTACCAGTGCCACGATCTCGCCGGGACAAGCTTTAAAATCCGCACCGGAGAGAACCGGAGTGCCCTCCGTATATACAAAGTCCGCCTTGTTCATACATACCGCAAACCCCTCCTGCATATAAGCATCCATTTGTGCACTTTCCGGAATATGTATCTCCCTTGGAAGCTCCACTAACTCCCTGATGCGGTGTGCGGAAACAGAGCTGTTTAAAAAGGCAGGGATAATGGAGATCAGACTGTGAAAGGCTGCAGAGAGGCTGCTTCTTTGCTGCAGAAAAAGAGTCATGGTGCCATAAGTAATGTCCCCCGTCCACAATCTGAACAGGCAATATCCAAAAGCAGTATACTGTAAAACAGCCCCTAACAGTGACATACCAATCCCCGTCCAAATGGAGAACAGATTGTACTTTAAACTGATCTCCTTAAACTGTGCCTGCCACCAGCGCATTTTCTTACTGTAAGAGACAGATGCCCCAAAAGCCTTGATTGTATCAAGGTTGTAAAAGGTCTCCACCTCAAAGTCCGTTAACTTACTGCTCATCTCTTTCATTTTCCTTCCGTACTCCCTTTGATTGCGGATCAGAAAGTGTGAGAAGAAAAACAGGAAGGGGCCTCCCGCCAGCGCCAGAAAAGCCATCACAGGATCATAGTTAAGAATCAGAAGGAAGGTAGCCGCAAACCGATAGATCGCAATGATCACGGTGGGCAGCCAGCTGATGGCATTGTTGCTGACAGTACCGATATCCGCATTAAAACGATTGAGCACATCACCCTTGGCAAACCGGTTTAAGGAAAGCCAGTCTGCATCCACGATCCTGTCAAAGATATCCGCCTGTATATCATTGCCGATATCAATGCTTAATCTGGTTAAAATACGGCTGATCAGATTGCCGAATACCAGATCAAAAAGGACGCTTGCAGCCATCACTGCAATCAACATCCCCAGCATGTCCGTTTTATAACCGGTGATAATATCAATCATATATTTTCCGGCCACACTGTTTACCAGTCCGAGAGAGGTGCCAAAAAGTCCCAGTACAATATAAAAGGCAATCGTTCCCTTATATCTTTTGCTGTAGCTTAGGATCCATTTCCAGTCCTCTAGGATTTCCGGCAAAGTGCCCTCCCGCCATTTTGTCAATATTATTTGCAGAGCCTGTGCTCCTGCCTTTTCTTTCTGCTCTCTCTCCATATAAGCCCTTCTCTGTCATGCCTAAAAAAAGGACCGGAGTGTTCTCCGATCCATCATTAGAATAATTATTTACTTTTTGATATAATAATATGGTACGCTTTTTCAGCTTATCTGTCAAATGCTTCCGCTCCCTGCATTTCGACATTCCCTGTCTGTTTCTGACGCCTGACAATCCTTTTTTGTCACAAGTCCGGTTATTTTGCAATGCATTTTCTTTCTGCAGAACCTTCCGTACCATTTGATCAGACTTTCCCTGACAGAAAGCATACAGGGCCATACATGCTCAAAAAATTCCCATATGGGATTACCGGGCTTTATACGCCTTCCTTTTCGCATGACCTCTGTAACAAGGGCAAATATCCTGCCTTCTTCTATGGGGCCTTCCAGGACCGCCTGGGCATCCCCTGCCATATAATACCCCTTAGGGCCGGTTCTTAGAATGCGATGTACTACAAACTGTCCGTTGTTTCTTTGATAGAATACCATATCTCCTTTTTTCAATTTTCTCTCCGGCTTACGAAAGCAGACCCGGTCCCTCTCATGAATCAGAAATGGTGCCATGCTGCTGCCTGTGATAAGCACACTGACCTCCTTCCCCTCCTCTACAAGCTCCTTTAAAACAGAAATATAAGTATCTGTTTGAACTCTCTTCATGCCTCTCTCCTATTTGATCATGCCATATTGCCGTAGCAGCTTCATACGCTTTCTGCCAAGCCTCAGACTGTTTTGCCCGGGCATACCTTTCCGGTGATCCTTGAAATATCTGCAGATTCGAAGCATATAGACCGGTATAAGCAGCCGGGGAAATTTATTCAACACGGGAAAATGCTCTTTCATATACCCTTTGTCCGGAAACAGGGATGCTTTTAAGGATGCCTTCATATCCACCCTGCCTTCTGCTGCCGCGGCCAGGGTCATATTGGCACTGTGGCATCTGTCCGTACTGCTGTCGCCATAGATCCCGCCCTCCAGCAGATCCTGCAGCAAAGCAATACAGTCCGTCTCCTTCCCCCTCCGGCTCTCCGGATCAAAGGCCCTGACACCGGAAAGCCCAAGATATTTCTCTCCTATCTGCTCCAGTGCCTCCCAGTATTCCTGCATATGAAGCCTCTCCAGTCTCTTCCCAAGCTCCTGCCGGGAAATTTCCTCCCCACAGTGCTCTGCCATCAAAACCATGTCACATACCTGACGAATTCCAAAACCGCTGTGCATAAAATGCTTCAGACTGTGGCAGATCAGATAAAACAAATGATCCGTAGGACAAAGCGTCCAAATCCTTTTTCCCGAAATCTCCATACAGGTGCTTTTCTCAAATACCTGCACAAACTCCCTGTTAAAATGCCCATACGCAGCTGCACCTTCTTCAAAAAGAGCAAAATGAAGCTCTATATACACTCCGTTTTGCCTGTTGATATAGGGAATTTCATCCGGCATGTGCTGTTTGTCCGGCTCCGGTCTCTGAAAGCCCTCCTGCCTTAAAATCCTGTCGCATATCCAAAAGTCCTCCCTTTCAAGCAACAGATCCTCGTCTGCCGAAATACGATAATCCGGCTTTTCATACAGATTCCTGCAAACCAGTCCCTTTACCACCAAAGGTTTCAGTCCGGCATTGCACAGCTTTTCATATACCGCTAAGAAGCCTTCCGTGCGCTGTATCTGCAGCATTACCTCCTTCATGGCTTCCCTTTTCCATGCACACATCAGTAAGGCATATTCCTCCCTGCTGCAGCACGGATCCCTTCTGATCTTTTCATAAACAGCTGCTGTCATCTGATGCATCTTTGCCATTTCATACAACTGTTCTAAATCATCAAACTCCCCGGGCAGAGAATATGTGCTACCCTGCACAAAGCTTTTTACGATATGTAAAAATACTCGCTGTAGTCCTGTTAATTCCTGCATTTAAAGCTCCTTTTCCAGACACGAAACTGCATCCTCTGTTTGATTGCATCCAAGCTCATAAACCGGTACCTTCTCTGCCAGACCTTCCAGCAGATCCAAAGCACGCATCTGAAATTCCTCGTTCCACATATTGATGGTGGTCTGGGACAGGATTTTTTTCACTGCCTCTGCCTTGTTAAGCCGTCTGATCTGATTGGTTTCTGACTGATACAGCATCACAATTGCCTGTACCGGATAGGCCTCTCTTTTGCAGATCCCAGAACTGCCGCAGACAGGCCAGCCATATGCATACCAGTCATCCCTCTCCCCGGTCAACAGAGCTCTGTCCCCATTCACCTGTACTGCCCCTCTGTACCGCTCCCACAGGGCTGCCTGTGTGGATTTGCCGGTACGGGAAGGCGCCGAAAACAATATGGCCTTATCCTTTCTGCACAGATGGGCAGCATGCAGGATCAAAGCATCCCTCTCTAACATAACCTTTTCCAGACCAAGCAGGGAACAAAATACCGTATCAAGCTTTAAAAGCTCCGGAATGTCCTTTCTGATCCGGACACGGACATGCTTAGGATCCTCCTCCGTATATACTGCATAGGGAGGCTGTGTTTCCTCCATACGAAGAATCCGGCACTCCTTCACAGGGGTCCTGAATATCTGCATATTCCTTCTGAAAATCTGCCTTGCATTGGGATATCGGATGTAAAATTCTTCTGCTCCCGTCATTGGATCATCCACAACTGAGAGCTCATAAATTCTCTGCATCTTTTCTTCTTCACAGGCCTCTGTTTCAAACAGCTTCATATGCTCCGGTACGGGAAACAGATCCGGCATGCGGATTTCTATGGGGATATGGGCAAATTGATAATATTTTTTTAACATCTTATCATATTCCTTTCCAAGTACTCATACAATAATTATATGAACGACTTATTCTTTACTGAACTGATTTTTCAAAAAATACGAAAGGTTATATAAAAAAGCATTTCAAAAGGAGACAGCATATGAAACAGAAATGGACAAAACCCCAAATGCAGCTGCAGGAATTTGCTGCAAATGAATATATTGCCGCCTGTTACCGGGTTCAG
>CAYXQG010000089.1:0-7186 GCA_964467405.1 uncultured Acetatifactor sp.
GAGGCCGTATCATGTAAGATAGAAAATGCAAATACGAAGGGATAACGTTGGAGGGAGAATGTAATGCAGATATTTTCATCCTGCCGGAAGGCAATTTCTGCCTGTCTGGAAGCAAGGACCTTTGCCATCGCACATCTGTACAGTGATGAAAAGCCGATGGATATGCATATCCATGACAGCTATGAGATCTATTTTTCAATTTCAGGGGGCAAGCAGTTTCTGATCGATAATCATTTTTATGATATACAGCCGGGGGATCTCTTTTTTATTAACCAATATGAAAGCCATTATCTGACGCAGATAGACAGTCAGGTGCATGAAAGGATACTGGTATCCATATATCCGGAGTATCTGCACGGTCTGTCTACGGAGCAGACTGATTTAGAGCGCTGTTTTCATGAGAGAGATACCTTTGCGCCCCATCGGGTTCGGTTGACAGAGGAGGAACAGAAACGGTTTTTATATCTGATACACCGTCTCAGCGCAAGTATGGGATACGGAGCGGATATTGTGGACAGGGCAGTCTTTGCGGAACTGATGGTGTTTTTGAATAAAGCCTTTTATAAACGTCTGAAGGTAGCGAAAGGGGTCATGGAAGAGGAAAGGGCCTATCACAGACAGGTGGATGATATTTTAACCTATATCAATCAGAATATTGCATGCCAGCTGACAATTGAAGAGCTTTCTGCACATTTTTATATAAGCAGCTCATACCTGTGCAGGATATTTAAGGCCACGACAGGTATGACCATCAATAAATATATTACAGCCAAAAAAATCGCATTGTCCAAGGCGCTGCTGGCAGAAGGCTGTTCTGTAGGAGAAGCCTGCGAAAGAAGCGGTTTTAATGATTATTCCAATTTTTTAAGGGCTTTTACAAAGGCAGTAGGTGTTTCTCCCAAGAAATATGCACAATATAATAATATGTAAAACAAAAGTTTTTTAGGCTGAGACAGAGGCAAAACGACATTTTGTTGTTTTGCCTCTGTTTTTTGATATTTTAGTAGTTTATAGTTGCAATTTACGGCAAATCTGTGTATAGTATAAGAAATCGAACATATGTTTGTACTTGCAGCGAATTGATTGGATGACTGCTTTGCAGCAGGACGGCATACAGCCCGGTAAATACGGCTTCAGACAGCTTTCACGGGGCAGAAGGGAGAGAAGAAAGGATGGTCAGCATGGACGCAGGCGATACTAAGATGATATCGGATAAAGACAGCAGGATCTGTTTGTACCGGACAGAAAGTCAGATGTCTGTCATGGATAAATTAGGAATTTTAAGTGACAGTGCAAAATACGATGTAGCCTGTACCTCCAGCGGCGTGGAACGCAGAGGCAACGGGCAGGATATGGGGAATTGCTTAAAGGGAGGGATCTGCCACAGTTTCAGCAGTGACGGCAGATGTATTTCCTTATTGAAGGTATTGATGTCCAATGAATGTATTTATGATTGTAAATACTGCATCAACAGATGTTCCAATGATGTACCGAGAGCCACATTTACACCGGAAGAGCTTTGCACACTGACGATGGAATTCTATCGCAGAAATTATATTGAGGGTTTATTTTTAAGCTCCGGTATCATAGGAAATCCCTCCTATACCATGGAGTTATTATACAGGACATTGTACCTGTTACGCCATAAGTACCATTTTAATGGTTATATTCATGTTAAGGCAATCCCGGGTGCAGATGGGGAGCTGATACGCATGACAGGCTTTTTAGCAGACAGGATGAGTGTGAATCTGGAGCTTCCGACAGCAGAAGGCCTGAAGACACTGGCACCCAATAAGCATCGAAGGACGATTCTGACACCTATGCGGCAGATCCAGAACAGTATCAGGGAGAATAAGGATGAGCTGGTGGTATATCAGCATGCTCCCAAATTTGCTTCAGGAGGACAGTCCACACAGATGATCATCGGAGCCACCCCTGAGAATGATTATCAGATCATGCAGGTGGCGGAGAGTCTGTATCAGAAATTTGAATTAAAAAGAGTATTCTATTCGGCCTTTGTGAAGGTCAACGAGGATAAGCTGTTACCCACTTTGCCGGGAGGACCGCCCCTGCTGCGGGAGCACAGGCTGTATCAGGCAGACTGGCTGCTGCGCTTTTACGGCTTTCAGGCCTCAGAGCTTTTAGATGAGAAGAGACCCTTTTTCAATGTGATGCTGGATCCCAAGGAGGACTGGGCAGTAAGGCATCTGGAGTATTTTCCGGTGGAGATCAATAGGGCCCCTTGGGAAATGCTGTTACGGGTGCCGGGGATTGGTGTCAAGAGTGCAAGGCGCATTGTCAGCGCAAGAAGAACGGCAGAGCTTACCTTTGGAGATTTAAAGAAGATCGGCGTAGTCTTAAAGCGCGCTGTATATTTTATAACCTGTCGGGGAAGGATGATGTACCCCACCAAGTTGGACGAAGATTATATTGTACGTAATCTGACTACGGACAAGGATCGGATCAGCTTCGGCAATGACGGTATGACTTACAAACAAATGTCTTTATTTGATGATAATCTGTTTCAGGGCAGGATCGGACAGGAGGATCTGTTCCGTTCTGCTTCCGGGCAGCTGTAGGGAGAAAATATGGCTTATATTTATCAATGCGAGGATTCCCCGGAAGGGGTTTTTACAGCTATTTACAATATTTATGAGGATCGGCACAATCTGCCGGATACCTGTATCTGCCTGGAAGAGGAGTACAGACTCTTTGCCGAATATATTTCGGTGGAGACCGATTGTGAGAAGGCAGTTAAGGTCATGAGAACAGTCAGGGAAAGATTTGGCGAGGAGGATTTCTATGATATCTGTATGGCATTGAGCTCGCCTGATATGGGGAAAGCCCAGGCAGTATACAAGACCATAGCCTATGGACTGAAGGAAAGACCTGCAAGGGGACATTTATTTGATCATTTATCAGATGATCAAATTCTGAAAGCCTCCGGGCTTGCGTTGGCTGCAAGCAGAGAAACCTGCCATCTGCGAGGATTTACCCGGTTCAGAGAGCTGGAGAACGGAATCCTGTATGCACAGATTGCTCCGAAAAATCATATTATTACAGCACTTATGGATCATTTTTCGGATCGATTTCCTTCGGAAAATTTTGCCATATTTGATGAGAACAGGAAGGTGTATGGCATACATCCCTGCAGACAGCAGTGGTTTTTAGCAATGGGTAAGGAACTGGAAGAGCGATTTAACAATGCATCCGTTTCCCCGGAGGAAGAAAAATATGCAGAGCTGTTTCGGTATTTTTGTAAGACCATAGCGATCAGGGAACGAAAGAACATACCGCTTCAAAGAAATATGCTGCCCTTAAGGTTCAGAGAATATATGACTGAGTTTAAATAATCTGTCAAAATACAAGGACACAGCTGCTTTTTTCTACTGTTGAAATAAGACTGCTGCAATCCAGCTGCTTTAGACAGTGGGTTAAGGTAGTTAAAAGAAGAAGTTTGTGATATATTTAGAGTATGAAAACAGGAACCGGCAGGAGAACGGCAAGAAGAAAAGCAGGATCAGGATCCTTTCGGTGAGGTATGGAGCATGTCCGGTGAGGATGTGACAGAAAAAGTGCAGATCTGTACGGATAGGACGTTGGAGGACTATGGAAACAGCGAAAGAGCAAATCAGAATCTCAGTCAGAGAATTAGTAGAATTTATATTGAGAAGCGGCGATATCGACAACAGACATCATGCATCCCCGGATAATGCCATGCAGGAAGGAAGCAGGATCCACCGTATGATCCAGAAGCGGATGGGAGCAAACTACCGGGCAGAGGTACCGTTGAAATATATGCGTAATACGCCCAATTATATATTGGTTCTGGAAGGTCGTGCAGACGGGATTGAGGAGACTGCTGATGGTATTATGATTGATGAGATCAAGGGAACCTATCGGGAACTGATCCGTATGAAAGGACCGAATCCGGTACATTTGGCACAGGCGAAGTGCTATGCTGCCATGTATACCATGGAAAGGAATTTGGAGCAAATACAGGTCAGAATGACCTATTGTCATATCGATACAGAGGAAATCCGGTATTTCAGAAGGGATTTTACTGCAGCAGAATTGAAAATGTGGTTTGAACAGCTCATAGAGGATTATCTGAAATGGGCAGATTTTCAATATGAATGGAAAAAACAGCGTGATGAATCGATCCGAGCCCTGCAGTTTCCCTTTCCTTATCGTGACGGACAGAAGGAATTGGTTACTTATGTATATCAGACAATATATCACAAGAGAAAGCTTTTTTTGGAGGCTCCGACAGGCGTAGGAAAGACAATTTCTACAATTTTTCCTGCAGTGAAGGCAATGGAAAGGGGCATGGGAGATAAGATTTTTTATCTGACTGCCAAGACTATTACCCGCACGGTTGCGGATCAGACACTGCAGCTGCTGCGTCAAAAGGGACTGCGCCTGAAGAGCGTGATTTTAACCGCCAAGGATAAAATTTGCTTTATGGAAGAGCCTGAGTGCAATCCGGAGCATTGTCCCTATGCAAAGGGGCATTTTGACAGGATCAATGAGGCAATGTATGATCTGTTAACCGGAGAGGATGGTTTCAGCAGAGAGCTCATTGAAGCATATGCACGAAAACATCGGGTCTGTCCCTTTGAATTTTGTCTGGATATGAGTCTGTATGCGGATGCAGTGATAGGAGATTATAATTATTTATTTGATCCACATGTATATTTAAAAAGGTTCTTTGCTGACGGAGTATGCGGTAACTATCTGTTTTTGATCGATGAGGCGCATAATTTATTGGAGCGCGGCAGGGAAATGTACAGCGCTTCTCTGATAAAAGAAGAATTTCTGCAGTTGAAGAATATCCTGGAGGAGGGATTGGAAAAGGAGGACGGCAAGGATACGATCCTGTATGGACAGGGCTTTGCAGGTGCTATGATAAAACAGTTAGAAAAGTGCAACAGTAAGATGCTTATACTGAAAAGAGACTGTGAGGACTGTACGATTGTAGGTTATATTGATGACTTTGTACAGCCGCTGCTGCGTCTGCATGCTGTAATGGAAGGATATTTGGAAGAAAATGAAGAAGGAAATCTGCCGGTCAGGGAGCAGATCCTGGATCTTTATTTTAAAGTGAATCATTTTTTGGATATATATGAGCGGGTAGATGACAAATATGTGAAATATACCCAGTTAAATGATGACGGAAGCTTTCTTTTAAAGTTGTTTTGCGTGGATCCCTCTAACAATCTGAAGGAATGTATGCAAAAAGGAAGAAGCAGTGTGCTGTTTTCAGCTACTTTTCTGCCCATACAGTATTATAAAGCACTGTTAGGTGGAGAGGAAAAGGATTATGAAGTGTATGCAAATTCTGTATTTAAGCAGGAAAAGCGGGCATTAATGATCGCACGTGATGTGACAAGTAAGTATACAAGACGTTCTGAAGAGGAATATTACAGGATTGCAAGGTATATTCATGAGGTGGTAAGGAAAAAACATGGTAATTATATGGTGTTTTGTCCTTCTTATGCCTTATTGGAAGAAATATATCATATATATATAGAAGAATTTGCAGATGACTCAACAGAATGTATCGCACAGACGGATTTCATGGATGAGGTCTCCAGAGAGACATTTCTGGGAAGATTTGAGGGAAATGAGACCCTCAATATCCAGGCAGATATCGGTATGGAGATTGAATATGAGGAAGAGGGATCTTTGATAGGCTTTTGTGTTTTGGGAGGCGTCTTCGGGGAAGGTATTGACTTAAAGAATGACAGGCTGATCGGAGTGTTTATTGTCGGCACCGGTCTTCCGCAGATCTGCTTTGAACGTGAAATTTTGAAAAATTATTTTGATGACTTGGGGCAAAATGGCTTTGATTATGCATACCGCTATCCGGGCATGAATAAGGTATTACAGGCTGCCGGCCGAGTGATCAGAACTGTGGATGATATTGGTGTGATCACGCTTTTGGATGAGCGCTTTATACAGCCCTCTTACCTGAAACTATTCCCCAGAGAATGGGAGCATTTTGATATTGTTGATATCAATTCCGTAGGCCGTCTTACTGAGAAATTCTGGAATGATTGGTTATGATAGCAAGGGACTTTGAAAAAACGTTTTTTTTCGGTTTTTTCAAAGTCTATTTTTTTACACAAATATGAATGACATAACTCGATTATTGTAAACAAATTATGTAAAACGAATATCTGTTTGGAAATAGCTAAATTTGAATATATGACATGCATTTTTTGCAGAATTGACGTCAGAAACATGCGGAAAATGACACGCATGTTATGTGGATAACTTTGTGGATTGTGTGGATGAAACCAAAAAAGTGACATAAAATCTGACAACCGAAGCAGGTATGCCCAAAAAACAAATTTGCAAGTGATTTTGCATTGGTACTGATATAGTCAATATTGTTATGTTAATTATTTTATCGGGTGGCTCATGCAGGACCGGGAAGTGTGCGATTAATTTTTGGTAAATGCTTGTTCAAACTACTTTACAAATTGTGGTCTTTAAAATATAATGTAGTAACGAAAACCACATCTTGTTGTTTTGGAATACTCATGTGCGAATAAAGAATAAATTTAGAAATGTGAAAAGGAGATGTTAACATGGATAATTTTATCATCAGCTGCTGTTCAACAGCAGATTTGACAAAAGAGCATTTGACAGGCCGGAGCATTCATTACATATGTTTTCATTATGAATTAGATGGCAAGCAATATAGGGACGACCTGGGTGAGACAATGTCCACAGAAGATTTTTACAATGCAATGGTGGAGGGAGCGGAGACCAAAACATCACAAATCAACGAGACAGAGTTTGAGGAATATTTTGAACCCTTTTTACAGCAGGGCAAGGATATCCTGCACCTGTGTCTTTCCTCCGGCATAACCGGAGTAGCAAATTCTGCAAATCTGGCCAGGGAAGCTTTGCTGGAGCGTTATCCGGACAGAAAAATTTATATCATAGATACCCTGGCAGCATCTTCCGGTCTGGGTATGCTTGTGGATGAGCTGGCAGATCTGCGCGATGAAGGACGGAATATTGATGAACTGGCAGCATGGGCTGAGGCGAATAAATGTAAGCTGCATCATTGGTTTTTTACCAGTGATCTGACCTTTTTCGTAAAGGGAGGACGTGTGACAAAAACAGCCGGCTTTGTAGGGGGGATTTTAAATATCTGTCCCCTGTTAAATGT
>CAYXQG010000090.1:0-7183 GCA_964467405.1 uncultured Acetatifactor sp.
ATAATATATACACCGGGCTTAGCCGGAAGCTTCTTTAATTCTTCTTCAAAATTGAACATCCTGCAATATCCTTTCCAAAATGCACATCCTCTGCACACATCTTTACCCTCTGTGCGTATCCATATTGTAATCAATTTTGCTCTTATATTCAATAAGGACGGTTCAAAAAAGGAGCAAACCCTTAAAGGCTGCTCCTCTTTATCATACTTTTATAATCTGCCGTTTGAGAAACGTCCCAGATTTTTTTCCTCTGCAGAAGCATCCTCTGTATCATTGCTCTGCTCTTTTTCCGTATCAGCCGGAATGTCAACGGGCTGTGGCTCCTTAACAGGTTCTGTAGGCATTTTTTCTGCTTCTGCCTCCGGTGCCGTCACTGATTCCGTTGTTTCATTTTCTTCCTTCTCTTCAGGATCCGGAAGTCCCTTCTCCTTACGGAAGATTTTCATGAATTCCTTACCGGTGATGGTTTCCTTCTCGATCAAAAACTCTGCCAGCTTATCCATCACATCACGGTTTTCACGTAAAAGGGAAAGTGCCTTGTCATAGCTTTCCTTCAGGATGTGAACAACCTCCTGGTCTACCTCTGCCTCTGTAGCATCACTGCAATTCATATGTGCGCTTCCGTCTAAGTAACGGCTTTCCACACTTGCCAGGCCGATCAGGCCGAATTTCTTGCTCATACCATACTGGGTCACCATTGCCTTGGCAATATTGGTAGCCCTCTCAATATCATTGGAAGCACCTGTGGTAACTGTATCAAATACGATTTCCTCAGCAGCGCGTCCTGCCAGCAATCCCACCAGCATATCACGAAGCTCTGCCTCAGTATTTAAATACTTCTCTTCCTCCGGCACATGCATAACATATCCCAGGGCGCCCATGGTACGGGGAACGATGGTAATCTTCTGCACCGGTTCAGAATTTTTCTGAAGTGCACTGATAAGTGCATGGCCTACCTCATGATAGGAAACAATACGTCTCTCTTCCTTGCTCATGATACGGTCCTTCTTTTCCTTACCTACAAGTACCTGCTCCACGGCATTGAACAGGTCATGCTGGCTGACATATGCACGTTTTTCCTTTACTGCATTGATAGCCGCCTCATTGATCATATTCGCCAGGTCAGAACCAACTGCACCGCTGGTTGCCAAAGCGATCTCTTCCAGATCTACCGTTTCATCCATACGCACATCCTTGGAATGTACCTTCAAAATCTCTACACGTCCCTTTAAATCCGGCTTATCTACAATGATACGTCTGTCAAAACGTCCCGGACGTAAAAGCGCCTTGTCCAGGATCTCCGGACGGTTGGTCGCTGCCAGAATAAAGATACCCTTGGAGCTGTCAAAACCATCCATCTCAGACAATAACTGATTCAGTGTCTGCTCACGCTCCTCATTGCCGCCGCCATACTTAGAATCACGGCTTCGTCCGATGGCATCGATCTCATCTATAAAAATAATACAAGGTGCATTCTTGGTTGCTTCCTTAAACAAGTCTCTTACTCTGCTGGCACCTACGCCCACAAACATTTCCACGAAATCGGAGCCTGTCAGAGAGAAGAACGGAACATGTGCTTCACCGGCAACAGCCTTTGCAAGCAGAGTCTTACCGGTACCGGGAGGGCCTACTAACAGCGCACCTTTTGGAAGCTTCGCACCAATCTGGGAATACTTGCCCGGATTATGCAAAAAGTCCACGATCTCCACCAGGGATTCCTTGGCTTCATCCTCCCCTGCTACATCCTTAAAGGTCACGCCTGTTTCCTTCTGTACATATACCTTGGCATTGCTCTTGCCTACGCTCATTGCTCCGCCGCCGCCCATCTTGCGGAATAAGAAGCCCAAAAGAATCCACATAAGTACCAAAGGAAGCACAACCGTGATCAGAACATTCAGGATCATGTCACTGGTGCTGGTGGTGATGCCGCTGATGTCCACGTTTCCCTGGGCCAATACCCTTTGCGTTACGGTATCCGTATCCTCAATACGGATGGCATAATAAATATCCGGCGCCGCCTTGAAAGAGAAGCCGTAGGGACTAAAGACTGTATCCTTCTTGTCTGATTTCAGCTGATAGGTAACCCTTTCACTGGTGATCTCAACCGTTTCAATCTTACCGCTCTCCAGATCCTTTACAAATTGATTGTAAGTCACTTCCTTTGCACTGCCGCTGTCTCCAAGCAGGCTGAAGCAGATAGAAAGCATAATCAAAGTACTGAGCACCATGATCAGTATCATCATGAGACTGGGGCGCTTGGGATTTTGATTATTGCCGTTTCCTCCGTTGTTTCTGTTTTGATTTTCCATATATATACTCCTTGAAAAAAAATTCACTTACTTCTGCGATATTTAACATTTTACCATTTTTCCCAAAAGAAGCAATAGAATAAATGTGAATTCCTCTTCATATATCTAAAAGTTTTCTAAACAGATTCTATTGTAAATGCTGTTTGATTTTCTCCTCCAGTGTGCCTGCTGACATACCGCCCACGTTCACCTCGACAGCCTCTCCTGCCTGAAAGAAGATAAATGTAGGGATACTTGCCACACGGTATTTCTGTGCGATCTCCATGGCATCATCCACATTCAGTTTGCCGATCTTCATCTGTCCCTCATATTTTACTGCAAGCTTTTCCACAATGGGAGCCATCATCTTACAGGGGCCGCACCATTCTGCAAAGAAATCTACCAATACCGGTATCTCGGATTTCAAAACCTCTGTTTCAAAATTTTCTGCCGTAAATATCATACTCTTCCTCTTTTCTGCACTGACTCTTGCCTCTAAACCGTGTATGCAGTGCTCACACCGGTTCCAAAAACTGCTGCCTTAAAAGCTTCCTTTCTAGTCTGCCCCAAAAAAGATTATCTATGAATGATGTATTTGCAGATCGGATTTCCCATGGAGGAAAATTTTTCCTCATACTCTGTCATCACATTTCCCTCTGACAGCTTCTCATCTGCATGGAGATCATATGTGACTACATCGGCCTGCCAGCCTGCCGGTTCCAGCTCTTCTACCGCGAAATCAAACAAAGCTCTGTTGTCCGTCTTAAATTCCAGCCTGCTTTCCTTTTTCAGGATCACATCATATCTTGCAAGAAATTCCCTGGAGGGCAGCCTTCTCTTTGCATGGCGGTCCTTGGGCCACGGATCGGAAAAGTTTAAATAGATCTTGTCCACTTCCTCCCTGCCGAATACCTTTGCAATATCCTCTGCATCCATACGTAAGAATTTCAAATTCGGCAGCTCCTCCTGCTCCATCTTCTGAATTGCCCGCAAAAGCACACTGGAATATTTCTCAATCCCCACATAATTGATCTGAGGATGAAGCTTTGCCATAGTATGGATAAATTTACCCTTTCCCATACCAATCTCAATGTGTATCGGATTGTTATTTCCGAAAATTTCCGCCCATTTTCCCGGTGCATCAAACATTTCTGCTTCCGAAACCACGTATTTACTCTCTGCGATTACCTCTCGCGAACCTGTAATATTTCTCAAACGCATATTTGCTTTCCTTTTCCTTATTGAATCACTGTTAATATCTGCCGCCTCTTCTTTGGCGCCGCTTGGCCTGTGCGATCTGTTTTCTGCGCTTTTTCTTCAGATCGACAGTCATGCCCATGCTGTTTCGACCGGTTCTTCGCCTTCTCCTGCGGCGGTGTACCCGATAATTCCGCAAGACCACCAAAAGCACCACTCCTGCCGCAAGCACTCCCGCGATACCCAAAAGCACTGCTCCTATGAGCCTGAAATCCAGGAATACAAAGGAAGCCTTATCCTCCCCTACAGTATTCTGTGCCGGGTCACCGTCCGTGGAAGCTGCTTCTTTATCGTCTCCCTCGTTGACAGCTTCAAACCGATAATCCGCACGGCTGTCCAAAGCCCAGTCTATGGATGCGCTGCCTACAAAGACACCATTATAAGTATAGGTGATCCTTGCCGCTTCGGTCTGGGAATCCGTTTCATAGGAAATTTCCGATTCCAGCGTCTGAAAATCCGCATCCTTAGGTACTACTACAAAATCCTCTTTATTCAGAGCCAAAATAGGCTTTGAATTTCCAAATATATCATAATCACTGTAAAAAAGTGTTCCGCTTCCTATGTTGTAATCCGCTTCATACTCTGCAACATTTTTCTTCGTAAAATTACTGAAGCCATAATCAAACAGAGCAATGGTATCCTCATACTGATAAGGTGCCTCATCCTTTAACACCACGCAGATGAGCTTCAATCCGTCCTTTTCCGCACAGGATATAAGAGTGCTTCTGGCAGCAACCGTAAAGCCGGTTTTGCAGCCCACCAGATACTCATATTCATATGCACCACCCTTTATCAGCTCCATTTTATTATTTTCGATAATATCATGAGGCTGTGTTTCACTTGGTGGGATATGCAGCCTGCGGGTGGTTGTCATCTTGCAAAGAATATCATTTGCAAAAAATGCCCGGCCGATCATGGCCATATCATATGCAGTGGTCACATGCTCCTCATTGGGCAGACCGTTGGGATTGACAAAATTGGAATGCAATGCCCCCAATTCCTTGGCTCTTTCATTCATGATATCTGCAAATTCACGCCAGCTTTCCCCGGATATATGCTCCGCCACGCCAAAGGAGACCTCATTGGCAGAACGTATCAGAATCGCATTAAGGCACTGCTCTATGGTGATCTGCTCACCTACGTCAATTCCCACATGATTACTGCCCGGATCAATGCTGAAAACTGCATCCCTTGAAAAGGTGACCATCTCATCCAGGTCACAGCGTTCTATGGCAATCAGGGAGGTCAGCACCTTGGTGATACTGGCCGGATATTGCTGTTTATGCATATTCTTTGCATACAGGATGGTACCTGTCTGCGCCTCCATCAGGATTGCCGATTCCGCGCTGACAACAGGTCCCTTGGGCCAGTCCTCCCACTCTCCGGATTCTACTGCCGCAGCACGATTTGCAGCAATATCCTCTTCCTTGTCCGCATAACAGGTAATGGAGGTACAAAGCAGTGCCAGACTGATGATGCCGCCCAAAATACGGCTGAATTTATTTATTGTTTTAATGCCAAACATTAAAATACCTTTCAAATCACTTCTTGTTCTTCTTTTTTCTCAGTTCCCTTGCATGTATCTTCTTTCTCATAACGTTCTCCGCCTCGCCCTCAGATACAAGCTTCGTTGTCTTCACTACAAACACACCGCCCTCTTCGGTACGTTTGATCCGGATCTTTCCCTTCAGATAACCATGCTTCTCACAATAAGCAATACAATAATAGGTCTTTGCATTTACAGCAAACCACTTTTCCTTCTTACGCAGATTTCTGTGGCACAGATAGCATTTACTGGATGCAACCTCCCTGTCTGCCAATGCCGCCTTCTTGTCCTCAAATACTCTGGAGATATACTTCGTATAGGTATCAAACTGTACCTTGATCTCTTCCTTCCGATCCACAGGCGGATTGAAAATATCGTAAGAAACATTGCCCCATACATCCTTATCCTTCAGGCACGCCATTACCTTGCTCGTGTAATAAGCATCGGCAAAGGCTCTGTGAAAAGGGATATCCTTTTCTATTTTCAGATAATCCACTGCCCATTCCAGTCCCCGCCTGGTCTTTCGGTCCTCATAGGCGATGCTGAAAAGCTTCTGGACATCCAGAAAGGCGATGGGGCCCTTTGACAAAGGCTCCATATTATAGTAACGCATATTTTTCTGCAGCTCGCCCAGATCCAGCGGTCCCCAGCTGCAGAAGGTATATTCCTCTTCACCTATCCAGTGCAAAAACTCCTCCGCTACCCCGGGAAACAGATCCCCCCGCTTTAGCTGGTCCATATCAATATGGATCAGCCTTCCTGTAATGCGATGCATCTCATGATATACCTGCGGCCTGATGAGCTTATTGAATTCTCCCACCGGTTTAAGTTCATTATTCAGTTTTACTGCACCGATCTCGATGATCTCAAAGGGGAGTGCCTCTGCTTCCGGTTCCCTACCGGTATTGCTCTGGTTCCACTCCAGGTCAAAAACTATATAATTCATTTTCAATCCACTTATTCAAAATTTTCAATCCAGGTTTTCACCAAAGGTATCCAGGTTGCACATTCGTTTTGAATATTTCCGCCTCTTGCATTGCAGGTCAGCCTTGTAGCAAGGCTTAAGCCATGTCCTCCCTTAGGATACATATGGAATTCTGTAGAAATACCGGCTCTTCTCAATGCACCCACCATCATAAGGGAGTTTTCCACCGGCACTGTTGTATCATCAAAGGTATGCCAGATAAAGGTCTTTGGCGTATCCGCATTTACCTGATTCTCTAAGGATAACTTCTCCCAAAGCTCCCTAGGGCCATCCCCAATCAGTCTGTAAAAAGAATTCTTATGTGCAAATTCCCCGGAGGTAATGACCGGATAACACAATATCATGCCGTTTGGACGCAAAAGCTCCTTATCCTGCACGCCTGTTTCCCGGGCTATAAAATCCTCCGTCCAAAAAACACCATAACTTGCCGCCAGATGTCCGCCTGCAGAGCATCCCTGTATGAAAATACGGTCTGTTTCCACACGCCACTCCTGCGCATGCTCCCGGATAAGCTTCATACTAATGGCCAGCTCCAAAAGTGCTGTAGGGAAACGTGCAGGTTCGCAGGAATAGCGAAGTACTGCTGCATGATAACCCATTGCAAGAAATTGCAGGGCTACCGCCTCTGCTTCCCTGTCAGAGGTCATTCCGTAGCCTCCTCCCGGGCAAAGCAGTATAAGCGGCCTTTTATCTATGCCGATTTCCTGTGAATATTCCTGTATATAAGTTACCAATCGGGCATCCTTTAAGGATCCCTTTGCCCGGATGGGATACGTATTATGGATCATGGCTTTTCCTCCTTTAGCCGGTGCAGCAATATGATCTGTTTTAGTAAGCTTTGCCCCAGTATACCATCTTCTTTGCAGGCTTGCCGCAGCAAACACAAGTATCTGAAATCTGTTCCTGCTCAAAAGGCATACAACGGCTGGTAACACTGAGCTTCTCCTTGATAATATCCTCACAGCCCTGTTCTCCGCACCACATTGCCTTTACAAAACCTGTCTTTTCATTGAAGATCTGCTCTAATTCCGCGAAGTTCTTTGCCACATAGGTATGCTCTTCTCTGTGTGCACGTGCTCTTTCCAACATATCCTTCTGCATGGTATC
>CAYXQG010000091.1:0-7177 GCA_964467405.1 uncultured Acetatifactor sp.
ATGGGGATCTGACTTCCCGTGAAGCCGGTTCTATCGGCGGCGAAATGGTTCGCAGAATGATCAAGAAGCAGGAAGAACAGATGAAATAATGCCAAAAACAAAAAGAGAGTCCGGAAATCTCCGGGCTCTCTCCTTTTCATCATATGGAAATTATTTTCTGCCGCAGCACTTCTTATACTTTTTGCCGCTTCCGCAAGGACAGGGATCGTTTGGATAAACCTTAGCTTCCTTTACGATCGTAGTAGAAGACTTCTGTTCCTTGTACAGTGCTTTTCTGGTCTCCTCGTCGAAAATATCGTTCCACTCCTCTAATTCATATAACCAGTCAGCTTCTGCTGCCACCATATTTTTATAAAGAAGAGCCTTATCAAAGCCTAAATTTACTACGGTATCTTCTTCCATCTCCTCAATAGGATTTGCCTCTACCAGGCTGTCATTGATACCATCCAGGAAACCGGTCATTGTCATAACAGAAATATCAAACTTCTCTGCCAGCTCCTGCACTGTTCCCTTAACTACCTCATCCGGATTCTTTAATAACTGCTGATAAATTTCTTTTTCCTTAAGGAAGTATGCACTCCAGAACTGCTGAAGCTTGTCCTGGCCCATCTCTTCATTATATGCAACTTCTCTCCACTGTTGTAATAATGCCATTACTAATTACCATACCTTTCTTTTGCCTGTATTCATACAAGCCTAAATCCAGGGCTTAAACTCCCTATCTTTTTGTAGTATATAACAAATTTCTCACAAAGACAATAAAAACCCATAAAAAAATGAATAATCTTCAAAAACAAGCCCATAATAATACTATCATCGGACCCCTCCTTTGATACCATTACAAGCGATAAGTATAATACTTAAATCCTCCCCTAAAAAATTCCCGGGCTTACCTTCGTAGGTTCGGGAATTTTTCTTGTCAAAACAGTTTTGTAATGCTATGCTAAAGGACGTAGATACTATTTATTATTACATTAACAGGAGAAGCTTATTTATGAAAGATACAAATCATTCCAAAAAGCCAAAGACTGCCAAACAGATCGTTGCACTTATCGCTGTTATCCTTTTGGCAGCTCTTTACATTGTGACACTTTTAGTTGCGATCTTTGCACCCGAGGATTCTGCAAATCTGGTTCGTGCATGTCTGATCGCCACGGTCATTGTACCGATTTTTCTCTGGATCTATATCTGGATGTACGGAAAGCTCACCGGCAGACATACCATTGCCGATGCAGATCAGTCACAAGATTCGGACACAGTAATCTGATTCCTGTCAAGCTGTCATATATCCTTTGCACCAAACAAGGGGAAGCCTTTTTAAGCTTCCCCTTTTATTTATTCTCTTCCGTCCCAGCAATAGGTACAAAGCTTGGACTTATCAATTCCCACGGAATCGATCATATCATCCAGACGATGGAATCTTAAAGAAGTAAAGTTAAGCTTCTTACAGATACGATCCACCATATCCTGGTACTCCGGCGTATCCGGATTCACATAATCCATCAGATCGATCTTCTTTCCTTCCTCCTCAATCTCCTTTAATACTCTTCTTGTGATCAATTCCATTTCGGAAGAAGAACGGGAGAAATTTAAATATTTACAACCAAACAGTAACGGAGGACAGGCAGGACGGATATGAACCTCCTTGGCTCCGCTCTGATATAGGAATTCTGATGTTTCTCTTAACTGGGTACCTCTTACAATAGAATCATCGATTAACAGCAGACTCTTATTGCGGATCAGGTCATGTACCGGTATCAGCTTCATCTTGGCAATCAGATTACGCTGTGCCTGAATGGTCGGTGTAAAAGAACGTGACCAGGTAGGCGTATATTTGATAAATGGTCTCGAGAATGGGATACCTGAACGGTTTGCATAACCGATCGCATGAGCCACACCTGAATCAGGCACACCTGCCACGATATCCGGCTTTACATTATCTCGCTCTGCCAGCTTGGCACCGCAATTATATCGCATCTGTTCTACGCTGATTCCTTCGTAGGAGGAGGAAGGATATCCGTAATATATCCAAAGGAAGGTACAGATTTTCATATCCTTGCCCGGATTGATCAATGTCTGCACGCTCTCCGGCGTGATCACTACAACTTCACCGGGTCCTAACTCCCTTACATCCTGATATCCCAGATTCAGATAGGCAAAACTTTCAAAGGCCACGCAATATGCGCCCTCTTTTTTGCCGATGGCTACCGGGGTTCTTCCCATTTTATCTCTGGCAGCGTAAATTCCCTTAGGTGTCATGATCAGGATCGTCATGGAACCGTCTATGATCTCCTGGGCATATTGGATACCCTCTACCAGATTGTCTCTTTGATTGATGATCGCTGCTACAAGTTCAGTAGCATTGATATCTCCGCCACTCATTTCCAAAAAATGGGAATGTGCTTTGGTAAACAGCTCATCAATGATACTGTTTATATTATTGATCTTACCAACAGTGGTGATCGCATAAGTTCCATGATGAGAACGTACTAACAAAGGCTGCGGCTCATAGTCTGAAATACAGCCAATGCCCATATTTCCCTGCATGGTGCTTACATCCTTGTCAAATTTTGTACGGAAAGGAGAATTTTCGATGTTATGAATCGATCTGTCAAAGCCTTTCTCTTTACTATAAACTGCCATACCGGCACGTCTGGTACCAAGATGTGAATGATAATCCGTACCAAAAAACAGATCAAATACACAATCCTCTTTTGATGCCACACCAAAAAATCCGCCCATGTCTTTTCCTCTCCTTATTTACCGACTATTTATCCGCAAACCCGCACTTTCGTTCTTACAGTCTGCTTCACAGGCTGTTTGCCCGCTATCGCCTAAGAAATAAATGCCTTCTGCAGTGTCGCTTGTTTTTTTCGTACCCGTACATTATATCTCACACGTTAGCGAAACGCAATATGCGAAAAAGCACAATGTAAATCTGTAATAAAACAAAATTTCTCCATTGTGCCTAACTTTCCCAAACTGCTATTGACTCCTGTATTGCTTCTTCAATGTTTCCACAAGCAGGCTGCTTTCTTCACTGTATTTTTCCAGTTCTCCCCGGATTCGCCACTCCCTCATATTCTCTAATCCGGCATATTCCAAAGAGGCCGTCCACTCTTTTTGCGCCGCCTCCAGCTTCTTTTCTATCTGCAGGGATGCGTCATAATACTCCGGCGAGTCAGCGATCAGGGCAATGTAATCCTTCTCCGGAAGCTCCATCCTCTTTGCAAACAGCCAGGCCTTCAGGACACCTGCCGTCTTACGCAGTGCATATGCCTTACTGAAGCAGTCCGCAGCTTCCCCATACAAAAACAGTTGTGCATAGATGACGCCCTTATGATACCACATATCTGCCAAAAGCTTTTTTATATTTTTTCCTTTTTCCTGCTGTGCTTCCACCTGGCTGATCATCTCATCATAACATTCCAGTGCAGGTAAAAATCTGTTTTTCTGCACCAGTTGATCAATACGCAGCTTCTGCTTCTCATAATCCGACATACCGGATCCTGCTTTCACGGTATTGACCGTCTGTTCAATGATTTCCTTATCATACAAACCCACATATTCCAAAATATATGACACGAAGGTGCTTAAAGCTCCTGCACTATGTACCAGAGGATACAGCTTGTCTGCCAATTCAGGCACATTACATTCTGCCTTAATAAAGTACAGCAGACCATCGCTCATGATCTCCGTGCCCAGCATAAAAGCATTCTCCTTCAGGCAGAATGCCAGCTCCTCCATACTGTATACAGAAATATCAAAGCGTTCAAAATAATATGGCTTTTTCGCATAATTTCCCAGACATACGATTGCTTTCATATATTCCCCGTCTCTCTATTCGTATAGCTCCATTTCTTTTCTCCACTTTGCCTCAGCCGGCAGTCGGAATGATCCGAAGCCCAGATCACTTACTTCCACACACATGATATTTTCCTGCAAGAAATACAAATGCATTTGAATACGTGTTGTGTCTCCTTCCTTCAGCCCCAATCCGTCCAAGGACATTTCTAAATACCTGACATTCCTTCCGATTAACGGAGTGATCACGAATTCCAGCTTATCCTCATCCTGCAGATACAATTCGCAGGTATATTCCGTCTCATACCAGTTTACACCTCCGTCGAGCAGTGCAAAATAGGACTCCTCTCCTCGCTTAAAGACCTTCATTCCCACATTGGCCTTCAGCTTCTCACCACCTAAATAGACATGCTCTGTGCCAGCTTGACTGACCTGTATTTTTTCCAAAAGGCTGAAACAGGCTCCTTTGCTGTAAAGATTATTTCCCTGAAAAACACGGCGTCCTTCACACAAATATCTTAATGTAGAGGGCATCCAGTCTCCCGTAAATTTCTCCCCGATCAAGTATACGGAAGAAGTCCTGCAGCTACTGTTTGCAATCACTTCCTGCGCTATCTGAAGCAGACTCTCATCCTGACCGTCAAAAGCATGCTGTGTTTCCTCCATATAAACCACTATGGGGCGAGTTTTTTCGTTACAGGTCAGACGCATGCTTTTGATCTTCTCCTCGCGGTAATCTAACAACAGGCTCTGATCCTTCCATAAATCCTTTGGCTGATAAAGCATATAATGATAAAAGCTTTCTGCATAATCCTGAAAATAGACCCTGGTACGCTTTAAATCCAGCTTAAGGCTTACCTCCCCCAACACATCCACAAGTGCCGGAGTTAATTCCGCACCGGTAAACATCAATGCAGCGATCCGGTCTGTGGAGCCAACACCTGCCAAAAGACTCAGGCTTCTTTTGATAAACAAAGTCAGCAGACTGATGGGCCTGTATCCTTTTCCGTCAATCCGGATAATTTCTCCATCCACTGCCATTTGCAATATATTCTCTACCAAAATACCTTCATCCGGATATTCTCTGCAATATCTTAAGGCCTCATTTCCGCAAAGCCACTGATTTGCTCCCCGCCTTTTGCACAGTACTGTAGGGATATCATAATTTTCCTCCCCTGCTATCGGGGAAACGGTCTCTACATTACTGTCGTCTTTTATATAGCAATAACTGATCTGGGAACAGGCATTAGCCAGATCATATCCGATAATCATTCTGTCATTATTTATACCTGCAAACACCTAATCCCTCCTTTTATCATCTGTTATTAATTCAATCGAAAAAATGCACGATTCAGGAAATCCTTCCTGTAATACTCCTGCGCTGCTAATTCAAAGGCCTCCTGATCTCCTATAAGCCTGTTGCGCGCCATGGCATTGATCATTCCGAATCTGCCGTCCCCTACGGCATCCTGTTCATTTTCCCTGTGGCAGATAACACTTTCGGTCACCTTTTTTCTGCCCTCTGCTTCCTCCGTGAAATAATATTGAAGCGTTTCTCCGAAGAAAAGCACAAATTCCTTATAAAAGATCCTGCCTAAAACAGATTCCATAAGAGCTGTCCGGTACTCTGCTTCCTGCTCCGTTCCGTTCTCTCCTATGATACGATAATGTATTTTCACCGTGCAGTCCTGCTGCGCATGGTATTCTACAATTGTCTTATCCAGCAAAAGCATGGGGCTTGGGCAGTATGGCTTAAGCTTACCAAAGTATTGCAGGCGGATCCCTGCCTTCAGCATGTTTCCCAAAAAGTCACTGATAATTCCGGCATCCGACTCCGTGATCTCCCAGGTTTTATCCCCATAATACTTTAAAAAGGCCAGCTGACATTCTGTGCTGACAGGCTCACCCACACTGTGCAGACGTCCGATCTCTATTATGATCTCCTGTGGCAGCTGCTTTTCCTCCACCAGAAAAGCATAGCAGTTTTTGATCAGATATGCTTCTTCAATACGCTTATCCGCACCACTGTATACATACTCCTTAAAGATCTCCGTGCCTGGCTCGACAGTCTCTCCCGTAAACAAAAGCTGCACAAGCACCCTTTCACAAAAAGCTTTCTTCTCCATACTGTAGGTTTTCGCCGAATTCCAAAGTCTGACCAGATCCCCGGTGGATCCTTGATAATATTTCATCAAATAGGTTAAAAGGATACTATTTTGACAGCCCTTAGTGAACATATGATAACAAAAATCCACCAATTCACGCTCATAAGCATATGCCCCCTTCTCAATGGTTTCTGTTAAAAGGGCTAAAAGGATCTTGTAATCCACATGTTCCTCTCTAAACTGTTTCAGCCATGCATAGGCAGTTTCAACCTGTCCGTTCAAAACCAGGAAACGTATTATTTCTCCGGATTCCTTACCGGAAAACAGCTTCATGGGAAGCTGTTCCAAAAACTGCGTCAGATGCTCCTTATCCCCGATCTGTACATAATACTGTGCAATCTGAATGCTGATCTTAGCCTTGAGCGTTTTTGCGGCACCCGGATTTTTCAGGACTCTGAACCACCTTTTTAATCCGGCTTCATCGGGCACCGTCTCCTGCTCCTTCCGGCAAAGATAAATATCCATTGCAGGATTTTGTTCTGAAAGCAAAGCCGCCACTTCCATAAACTGTTTTGAAACGGCTGATTCTGCAACAGAGCACGGAAAATCCTTTGCAAAACGGTTTCCCTGCAGATCTTCAAAGAAAAGTATGCATTCCTCTCCGTACAAAGGGATCCAGACCGTTTCATTCATGACCGGATAGATCAGCTCTCCCTTATTTTCAGGCTGGCAGACGATCACATTCCGGATTTTCTCTTTTTGCAACCTGATCTCATGTGCAAATGACAGATAGGACAGTGCCTCTGCCACAGTAGGATTGATCATATCCTCCCGTAAAAATATATTATACAAATAAGCCAAATGAGAATTAAAATGAAGCTTCCCAATCTGCTCGGTCACAAACCATTCTATTCTTTTACTGTATGCTTCAAATATCTCCGGCATCTGCTCCTTATGGACTGTCACATAATAATACAAATATGCACTGTGCAGATAATCCAGATTATTTTGATAAGTATTGTACAAAAGTACTCTTTTCGGAATCTGCGGCTCCTTTTCCAGATCTACGGACAACATATAATACTCATACAGATTGGTAATACGAAGCTCCTCATCCACTCCCTTGGCAAACCATTCATGGCAGCTTTTATCCGTTTTGTTGCCTTTGATAAGCTGGGTGCAGATTTCCTGTAAGATCCTGCTGTCGGGTCTCTTGGAATAAAAATCCTTTAATACTGCAGACAATATCGGTGAATATTCCTTCACCC
>CAYXQG010000092.1:0-7169 GCA_964467405.1 uncultured Acetatifactor sp.
ATTCATATCCCCATATTTGGTCTAAAAGCTGTTCTCTGGTAAAAACATGGTTGGGAGAGGATGCCAGGAAGTATAAAAGTTCCAGCTCCTTAGGAGCCATATCCACATCCTGTCCCATATATTTTACGGAATAATTGGTCAGATTGATGGAAAGCTCCGCATATTCCACACATTTGTCATTGGTTGTCTCCGGCACTGCAACGGCTGGCTTATAGCGTCGCAGAACGGCTTTGGCACGGGCTACCAGTTCCTTGGAATCAAAGGGCTTTTCAATATAGTCATCAGCACCTAACTCCAGCCCCAGTACCTTATCAAATACCTCACCCTTGGCAGAAAGCATGATAATGGGTACGGAATATTTGGCACGAACCTCGCGGCAGACCTGATAACCGTCCATGCCCGGAAGCATCAGATCTAACAATATCAAATTAGGGTCAAAGACTGTCAGGGCATCCATCACGGATTCCCCGTCATTGACGATCATGGTCTCAAAGCACTCCTTGGTAAAATACAGAGAGATCAGCTCTGCAATATTATTGTCATCATCTACGATCAAAACTCTTTGTCTGCTGACCATATCAGACCTCCTATGGTTTATATTATTTAAATGTCACGATGGTAACACCTGCATCGCCTTCTCCGTACTCCCCTAAGCGGAATTCCTTCACATATTTCAAACGCTTCAGATGGGAATGAACAGCCGAACGCAATGCTCCGGTACCCTTGCCGTGTACCACGCGTACACTGGGAAGATGGGCCAGATAGGCATCATCCAGATATTTATCCAGAGCAGAAATGGCTTCGTCCACAGTTTTTCCAAGCAGATTGATCTCTGTGGAAATGGAAGAAACCTTGGACATCTTGATCTTACCGCTGTTTGTACGCTGTAAGGAAGGAGCAGTGATGGTTGCCTCCTCTATGAGAACCAGGTCTTTTACATTGACAGAGGTTCGAATGATACCGCATTGGACAAAGAGATTGCCCTTGCTGTCAGGAAGAGTGCTGACGGTACCCTTTAATCCCATGGATACAATTTTTACTGCATCTCCCTTTTTCAGTTTGGCAGGATCGAGGGCCTTTTGAGGAGATTTTCCGGGATTGGATTTTAATGCAAGCTTTTCATTTTTCTCGGAAAGCTTGTCACGAACCTTCTGACGCTTCTTCTCTAATGCCTTGATGTCTGTATTGCCGTCTAATTTATTAAAGTCACGGATGGCTTCATCAGCAACATCCTTTGCTTCCTGTAAAATCTCACGGGCACGTTCATTGGCCTCGCGTAAAATTTTATCCTTGGCTTTATCAAGCTTATCATTTTTGGCCTTCAGCTGATCCTGTAATGTACGGATCCTCTCTTTATATTCTGCAATTTCCCGCTGTTCCTTCTCAATGGTGAGGCGGCTTTTTTCCAGATCAGCGATCACATCCTCAAAGCTCTCGTCCTCGCGGCTGATCTGCTCCTTTGCAGCAGCAATGATCTCATCGGAAAGCCCCAGCTTCGAGGAAATGGCGAAGGCATTACTTTTGCCTGGAATACCGATCAATAAGCGGTAGGTGGGCTGCAATGTCTCTACATTAAATTCACAGCAGGCATTTTCCACAAAGGAGGTGGATAAAGCATAGACCTTTAACTCACTGTAGTGGGTAGTGGCCATGGTGCGGATGCCCCTGTCATGTAAATGATTTAAAATAGCAATAGCAAGTGCGGCACCCTCCGTAGGGTCGGTTCCTGCGCCCAGCTCATCGAAAAGACATAAGGAGTTTTCATCTGCATGAGCCAGTATATGGACGATACTGGTCATATGGGAGGAGAAGGTACTTAGGCTTTGCTCAATACTCTGCTCGTCACCGATGTCTGCATAGACCTCTGTAAAGATGGAAAGCTCTGAACGATCCATGGCAGGAATATGCAGACCTGCCTGTCCCATCAGAGTGAAGAGCCCCACTGTTTTTAAAGAAACTGTTTTACCGCCTGTATTAGGACCGGTAATGACCAACAGGTCAAAGTCCCTTCCTAAATGGATGTCAATGGGTACCACATTCTTCTTGGAAAGCAGAGGGTGGCGTCCCTTTCTGATATTAATATAATGCTTTCGGTTAAAAAGCGGCTTTGTAGCATTCTGATCCATGGCCAGCTTCGCCTTTGCAAAGACGAAATCCAGATGGGTCATATTGGTCTGATTGATCTGAAGCTCTTTGGTATATTCACCGGCCTGAGCACTTAAATCGGCCAGGATCTTTTCAATTTCCTCCTGCTCCTGCAAAGCCAGCTCCTTCAGCTTGTTATTTAATTCCACTACGGCAGCAGGCTCTATAAAGAAGGTAGAACCGGTAGAGGACTGGTCATGCACCAGACCAGGAACCTGTCCCTTGTACTCTGCTTTTACGGGTATACAATAGCGGTTGTTTCTCATAGTGATCACAGCATCCTGCAGATAGCTGCGATAGGATCCGTTTACCATGCCGATCAGCTGACTGTGGATCTTGTCATTGGTGGTGAGCATGGAGCGACGGACGGACTTCAGGGCAGGACTTGCATCATCTGCAATCTCATCCTCAGCCAAGATACAGCGATTGATCTCATTGGCTAAGAAGGTTAAAGGGGACAGAAGTTCAAAATATTCATCCAGACTGTCTGCAGGTGCCTCCTCCTTCTCCTTACGTCCGTAAGTTTTGATACGGTTTACATTGTCTAAAAGCTTGGCAATCTTTAACAATTCAGCAGCAGAAAGGGTACTGCCGATCTCCAGTGTTTTAATGGTAAAGCCAATATCCTTGTTGCCGCCAAAGGAGGTACTGCCTTGCTTAAAAAGCCTGGTCAGAGCATCTGCTGTCTCATCCTGTGCTTTGCGGATTTCATTCAGATCAGTAGAAGGGCGTAAGGAAGTACAGACCCTTCGTCCCGGCTCAGAATCCGCATGCTCTGCCAGCATTTGTATGATCTTATGATATTCTAAGGTATTTAATACTTTCTCGTTCATGATTACTCCAATATGTGACGCTTTAGATTAGTGGGAAATGGTCACAATTACACAAAATAAGTATAGCATAGATTTGACGACAGGCATAGAGTGCTTTTTCTGAAAGTTTATGATAAAATAGTCAAAACAGATATTTGGAAAATGCCTGCTTTGACAGCTTTGACCATGTTGACTTGCCCTCTGATATCATCTATAATTTTAAAATAAGTAACTTTTTTCCGTCCTATTTACCGGAGGTATTTATGCAAAATACAGAACAGAACAATAACAGCGATTTTATGATCGAACGGATAAAACAAAGACCACTTAATAAGCGTAAGCTGTTTCGCCGTACCATGATCACCCTGTCTATGGCAGTGATCTTCGGTCTGGTGGCCTGCGTGACCTTCCTTCTTCTGGAACCCGTTATCAGTAACTGGCTCTATCCGCCCCAGAAGCCTCCTGTGGTCACACTGCCGGAGGACAAGGAGGAAATGAGACCGGAGGAGATGCTTTCCGAAAGTGAAGAGATCATTGCAACGCCGAAGCCTGCAGAGGTACAGAATCCGGAGGATGAGAGCCTGTCTGAGCCGCTTATGCTGACAGAAGAGCAGATCATAAAGCTGCAGAAGCAAATGAGCTTTGATGCAGAGCATTATGCACAGTTGTATACGGCACTGAACAGTGTGGTTAAAGAGCTGGACAAACAGATGGTAACAGTTACGGCCAGAAAGACCAATGTGGACTGGCTGTCCAATATATATGAATCCTCCACAGTGACAATGGGCGTAGTGATCAAAAACAGTGAAGGGGAATTGCTGATCCTGACGGACTATAACAGCATCAGGGAAGGAGATACCCTGCAGGCAGTCTTCCATAATGGTATAGGTGTGCAGGCAGTGTTAAAAAGGAAACATACCGTATCCGATCTGGCGATCCTTTCCATAGATACAGGTGCTTTGAACGGGTTGCTTGACGATATCCCCGTGGTGGAAATGGGCAATACCTATATGAGCAATTTGTGCAGTCCTGTGATCGCCATGGGCTGTCCCATGGGAGAAAGCGGTTCTGTGGGATATGGCATGATCACCTCTGAAAAGGGACAGATGACTATGGTAGATGCCAACTACAAGGTACTGAAGACGGATATTTACGGAAGTACAAAGGCAACCGGCTTTTTATTCAGTCTGGAAGGAAAGCTGATGGGTATCATCACCGGAAAGGCCTCCTCTTCAGATATGGAAAATATGATAAGCGCTTATGGAATCAGTGATCTGAGAAAATTGATCCATAGCCTGACAGAAGGAAGATCCGTTGCCTATATGGGCATTACCGGAATCGATGTCAGCGCGGCAGCAAATGCGGAAGGGCAGGTACCCCTTGGGGTTTATGTAACGAATCTGAATATGAATTCACCGGCTATGCTGGCAGGTGTACAGCGGGGTGATATTATAGTGGAGCTGGACGGCAGGGATGTTGGCTGTTACAATGATTACTTTGCAGTCTTAAACGACCTGCAAAGCAATCAGACCGTGAAGCTGAAGATCATGCGTCAGATGCAGAACGGATATACGGAAATAGAATTTAGTATAACCTTAGAAGAAGCAAAATAGAAAGAGGAATCAGTATGAAGTATATTAAGGATTTTAAAGAAGGCGACAGAGTATTTGACATATATCTGTGCAAGCATAAGCAGTCTGCAGTGACCAAAAATGGTAAACCTTATGAGAATGTGATCCTGCAGGATAAAACAGGCACCATAGATGCCAAGGTATGGGAGCCGAACAACCCGGGCATCAGTGATTTTGATACACTGGACTATATCGAGGTATACGGAGAAGTCAGCAGCTTTCAGGGTGCATTACAGGTTAGCGTAAAACGTATCCGTGTCTGTTCTGAGGAGGAGTACAATCCGGCGGACTATCTTCCGGTCAGCTCCAAGGACATTACTGAGATGTACAGTGAAATGACTGCCCTTATTAAGAGTATTCAGAATACCTATTTAAAGCAGCTTCTGGAAGCATTTTTTGTAAAGGATGAAGCCTTCAAGAAACGTTTCGTCAGTGCATCTGCAGCAAAGAGCGTACACCATGGCTTCGTAGGAGGACTGTTAGAACATACCCTCAGTGTGACAAAGCTGTGCGATTACTATTGCAGCAGCTATCCGATCTTAAAAAGAGATCTGCTTCTGACTGCGGCAATGTGCCACGATATTGGCAAGGTAAAAGAAATTTCAGCTTTTCCGGAGAATGACTATACGGATGACGGACAGCTTTTAGGTCATATCGTCATGGGTTCCCAGATGGTGGGCGAATGCGCTGCACGCATTCAGGGATTCCCCCACGAGTTGCTGTCACAGCTGCAGCATTGCATCCTGGCACATCATGGCAAATACGAATATGGTTCACCAAAGATACCGGCGATCATCGAAGCACTGGCACTTTGCTATGCAGATGATACAGATGCCAAGCTGGAGACCTTTAAGGAGATTCTGGAAAATAATCAGGAGACCGGCGGCTGGATGGGCTATAACCGCTTGTTCGAGTCCAATCTGAAGGCAAGCAGGATTGATTACTAAGCTTTCCGAGATGAAACGGCACCTGCCTGACAGGCAGGCTGTCCGGGGAAAGAGGAATGGGAGATTATTGTGGAATATAAGAAAAATGACATTGTAACACTTACAATAGAAGATATCGGAACGGAGGGTGAAGGCATCGGTAAAATCGATGGCTTTACTCTTTTTGTAAAGGATGCCGTAGTGGGAGACCGGATAGAGGCAAAGATCCTGAAGGCTAAGAAAAACTATGCCTATGCAAGGCTTGAAAAGCTCTTAACGCCCTCCCCTTACCGCACAGAGCCGAGATGCCCTTATCACAGACAGTGCGGCGGCTGCCAGATTCAGGCACTTTCCTACGAAAAACAGCTGGAATTCAAACAGAAGAAGGTACGAGATAACCTGCTTCGCATTGGTGGTTTTTCGGACGAAACAATTGACCGGTGTATGGAGACCATCGTAGGTATGGAAAAGCCTTATCACTACCGGAATAAGGCACAGTATCCGGTGGGTACCGATAAGGACGGCAGGATCATTACCGGCTTTTATGCAGGCAGGACCCACAGCATCATTGCCAATACAGAGTGTTACCTGGGTGTAGAAGAAAATAAAAGGATCCTGGAGCTGATAGTGGAATACATGGAAGAAAATCATGTCACCGCCTATGACGAGGAAAGCGGCAGAGGATTAGTGCGCCATGTGTTGCTTCGCAGCGGATTTACAAGCGGCCAGATCATGGTCTGTCTGGTGATCAATCAAAAGTCCACAGGCAGCAAAAAGAAAGCTCCGGAATTTCTCCCCAATCAGCAGGTCCTGATCGAAAGACTGGCAGCAGTAGAGGGGATGACCAGCATCTGCGTAAACATCAATACCGAAAAGACCAATGTGATCATGGGCAAGGAAATTCATGTACTGTGGGGACAGCCCACGATCACGGATGTGATCCATGTGCGTGATATGGAAAAAGAAGGCTATCCTTTTACCGGACAAGAGCTGACCTTTAAAATTTCCCCACTCTCCTTTTACCAGGTAAATCCCATCCAGACAGAGAAGCTCTACAGCTTAGCCCTGGAATATGCACATCTGACCGGACAGGAAACCGTCTGGGATTTGTACTGCGGCATCGGCACCATCTCCCTGTTTTTGGCAAACAGGGCAAAACAGGTATATGGTGTAGAAATCGTACCCCAGGCAATTGCAGACGCCAAGGAAAATGCTAAACGAAACAACATCACAAATGCAGAATTTTTCGTGGGCAAAGCAGAAGAGATTCTGCCGGAGTTTTATAAAAAGATGAGCGGCGCTCCCAATCCGACTGCCCAAAAGGAGACTTTGGAAAAGCAGGCTATGGCACAGAGCGAAAATACACAGACTGCGGCAGCAGATATGCTTCATCCGGATGTGATCGTGGTGGATCCGCCCCGTAAAGGGTGTGATGAAGCCTGCTTGGACACCATGCTCAAAATGCAGCCGGAACGAATTGTCTACGTAAGCTGCGATTCCGCTACCATGGCAAGGGACGTGAAGATCCTGTGCGAGGGAGGCTATGAACTGAAAAAGGTGAGACCTGTGGATCAGTTCGGACACACGGTGCATGTTGAGGCGGTATGTCTTTTGTCCAAACTTCAAAATCGACAGCATATTGAGATTGAACTTGA